>NZ_JAJAFX010000040.1:0-50008 GCF_025384845.1 Photorhabdus temperata
GCAACCCACCTTTCATGATCATCTTGGGTTTAAGATAGTCGCTGGACGCAATGGCCTGAAGAACGATATGGACTGCCTGTCGAAAAGTGATCCTATCCTTCGGTGCTTCTGCAACCCACTGCTCAATTGAGTATTCCATATGCCACTTTTTCTGTTCTAAAGATTGAGAGATATGCACCAGACTTCTGAGTACACCTCTTTGTACGGCTGCGAGGCCACTAATTTCCGGCTTCCACCACGTTGAACCGACCGCTTCCAAGTGTCTATCGTTCGGTGTTTAAGGTGACAAACGTCTTCCAGAATATAGCCCGCTCTGGCTTTATCAATGGAGTTTCCATCCTTCTCAACGGTTTTTACAATTAAAGGCAGATATTCTTTTGCATACTCTTCAAACACCTCCATCACATGCATAAAACCGCCACACATTTCAGGCTTTTTGAGCATATCAAGAAAGGTCTCACCAATATTAGTCACCCTTATCCCCCCTGAACCATAGAGCTCTCGCTTCATCACGAAGTTTTTCTTATTATGAATGAGCAACTCCTTGCCATCGATCTTCCCTACGGATGACACTTTCTTCGGCAGCAAAGGATGAATATCACTGATACCTGGAAACTCTTGAGCGAGTTGTTCATTCAGCAATTTTTTGGCCTGTGCTTGAGAAGATTGGACTAAATGCACGATATGAGGAATACGATCCGTTATGCCATGCCATTCCATTGCCGTCAAATAGGCCAAATAGGAGTAAGGAGTGATACTACAGGCAATCTGCTGTGCGCTCGCCTGATCCTTGTTACTGATTTGGTAAACCACGCCCTCAATCACAGG
This sequence comes from Photorhabdus temperata, assembly GCF_025384845.1. Classification (NCBI taxonomy): domain Bacteria; kingdom Pseudomonadati; phylum Pseudomonadota; class Gammaproteobacteria; order Enterobacterales; family Morganellaceae; genus Photorhabdus; species Photorhabdus temperata. The sequence continues at coordinate 829 of NZ_JAJAFX010000040.1, forward strand.
AGAAAGAATTCCTTGAGTCTTTAAGTCACTCAGTGTGATATCCAGGACTCTGCTATCCGGCTCTGGAGCTGATATCTTCCCAATCCGTACACCCTCAAATGATTTATCACGGTATAAGGTGTAGATAAACCTGTTGAACTCATGTAATCCGATCGCTGGGTTATCATACTTGTTGAGTAATGTTCGCCGCAGAGCTTCCCGGAGAGGAATAGTTTCATTCATCATGTAACGCTACCTATGTATAAGTCCTTAGGACTTATACATAGGTAGGCGTAAAAAGTCAAATAGTTATTTTCCTTGATGCTCATCTAATTTCATGAAATTATGGATAATATTAAATATCTTGACAAATAAGTTGGTATTTTTGATACTGTCGGGTTGTCAATGCTAGCCCGCAGAACGGAGCAACAGTAAATCCTTAAACCACTTACTAGCAAATATTTGCTTGGATAAAGAAGAAAATTATGGAAGGTAAATTACAATCTCTTTTCCTACGCCTGAAAAATAAGAACAGATGGAACATAACGTGGAGAGATCATATTCAATCTACCATCTGACTAATCGTGCAGACTTGATTGATATATCTTACTCATTCTTATTAGTCATTGAATAATTTATTCTAAAAACAATTCCAACTCCCTTTTAAAAGTTCGTCAATCTAATGTAAGTCCACTGGATAGAAATGCTAAATTTACGCACCAGATCATCTTAGTCATTAAGCTCATTGAAAATCTCATAGTCGAGTACACTGATTTTCCAAACCAATCCTATGGGAATACCCAAAAATCCACATCATACCGCTTTTACCTCAAAGATATTTCTTAAAAGTACTCATCATCACGGTAATAGCAAGCCCTAATAGGAGAGCTGCGGGTAACAATAATAAATTGGGATACACAGCCGATGGCCAAGAGAGATATAACAGACAGGGTACACAAAACGCCGGTTTCACAAACCGTTTGGCATGATGATAAACAAAACTCGACTCATAAGCGGCTCCATAACGCCGTAGGTCACGTCGGCTTAGTCCTTCAACTACAGCAACGCCTATAACTATCACAAACAATGGCAAAGACAATACCAGGATAGTGAGCCGGATAATAAAGGTTATCGTTACATACACTGTTGCCAGCAGGTACTTCCGCAAACTTTCCGCCAGCCATACACTCCAATCGCTCAACTCTCTCACCATTTCATAGTGTCTCCGAGCTTGTACTGTATGCTGTTGGTTAATCCAGTCCAGTGCACCACTGTCTACAAACACCCACTGATAACTCCATTTTAACCCGATACTGAGCGTAGTAGCCGGCTCTGATAACAGTAAGCTGCGGGTAAATTCTTTAGACAACCAACCGCTTTTCGTGATCATAACTTGCTGGCTGTGTCTCTCTCCCTGTTCCGGCCAGAAAAAGGCGATCCCAAAATATTCAATCACCAGACTGAAAAACAACGAAGCCAGCAACAAGCCAATAAACATCCACGGAAAATCCCACAAAACCGTTTTTAATGGTCCTGACTTTTTCGATGGTGTCTGCGGCGACTCAGTTTTCGCTTGTGCCATTATCTGCCATCTCCATATCAGAGTCATCAGTCAACACAGCAGTTTTTAACACCGCATTCAGGTCAACCTGTCTGTCATCTGGCATTGCGCTACCCGACCACCAGGATTCACTGGTACGGTAATGTTTACGCATATCATCAGCGATTTTTTGCAAACTTTCCGGCATCAGGTCATCATCATCGGCTGCCGGCAACGGCATCCGGATCTTCCATAATCGTCCCCCTTCAAGCAGAGCAAATGCCTGACCTTTCGGCAGATTAATCACCTCGGCGGGAGTAATTAACGGCATTCTGATCGTGCTAACCCGGTCCTGAGTATTAGAGGTAAAGTGACTGCCCTGCTCCGGACTGGAGATATCGGTAATCCCAGAGACCAAAGTTTTAGTGTACACTTCCACCTCTGGCAACTGGCGGGTTAGCAGCTCGGCGGTGTTATTTTCCCTGACCCGCAGCATAACCAGGGTATTAAAATTTCCTGTTACCTGTGCTGCTTTAGCACTGCTGCCAATACGGGCCTCAATATCAGACAAGGTCTGGGTGTAAGCGGTTACCTCAATCCCTGCGCCACCCCCTTTGTTTATCAGCGGAATAAACTCATCCCCCATCAGTTCATTGAATTCATCACAATGTAAGCTAATGGGGAGTTTTCTCGTTTTACCTTCTGGCAAGCCATCATCCAGACCAAATTTGTAGATATGACCAGCAACGGAAACCAAGTCTGCGAACATGGAATTGCCTACTGCCGAAGCCACTTCTGCATCCGATAAAGCGTCCAGCCCCACATAGACGATACCTTTCTTACGTATCACCTGCTGCCAGTCAAAGATGGGACGCTGATCGTTCATATCCGTGTAATCCGGTGCCAGCAGTGCAGCTGTTTTCCCCGTCGTCAGCTTTTCCAGTAATGGCAACAGGGATGCCACAATTTTGTCAAAATAGGTGCGATCATAACGAACCGCACTGCGCAACCCGTCCAGTATCGGATCATAGAGTTTTTTCCCCACTTCTGAGCTTAATGCCATTTCAATCGCCCAGATTTTCACTGCATTCGCCTGCCCCTGCATATTGCGTGGCAAATCGTCTTCCGTCAGCAAACCCAGGCTTTTTTTCACCTGTTCCCATAACACAGGCAGGCGTTGCCTGATAATTTTTTCAGCATAAGTTTCATACAGTTCCCCAATATTGGTGACATAACGTAATATCAGGGTGTAATCTGGTCGCTGCCCCAGTGCCACCAAAGCACGAGTAACGATATTGACAAAACGCCAGGCAAACTCACGAAAAGCGGCACTATTACCTGCTCCACTCAATTGTCCTGCTATACGAGAAGCGACTTCTGAAACCCGACCAAAACGTCCAACAGCATTGTAGCGAGCACTAATATCCGGCCAGCCCAGATGAAAGACATGGAATTCATCTTCCCGCCCGGCACGATGCGCTTCCGCCCACATGCGTTTGAGCAGGTCTGCATCCCCTTTCGGATCAAACACAATCGTAATATTACCCCGCCGGATATCCTGGGTGATAAGCAACTCTGCCAGACGGGTCTTACCAACACGGGTTGTGCCAAGTACTAACATGTGCCCGACCCGCTCACGCAAATCCATTGACACATTGACTTCATCCGGTTCAATACCATGCAATGCCGGATTGCCCCCAACCGGCGGCAATGGCCTCAACGGGTTCCATGGAGAATCACGTTGTGTCAGACGGCACAGAGCAGGTAACTGATACTCAAACCGCCGCTCAAATGACCGCGTTAATTGATAATACCGGGGAGGTTGAACATAACGTTCGACTTCCGGACGCAGGGTATCCAGCAAACGTTGAGTGTGTTTCTGCTGCCAGAGGAATCCCTTCCCCAGAAATAGCCGCTGATGGCTGACTGGCACCTGGTGACTGGCCATCACATAACGGGGCAATCGCCGGATATGACGCCGGTAACGCAGGACCCGCAGCCCTTGCCGAAACCGGATACCGGACAACACCCCAAAACCCACCGCTGTGACATCACTAACCGACGGTGACAGCGCCACAGCCCAGGGGGCTGAGAGACAAATCCCCGCGGCTACCGCTGCAACCACAGCCGTATTCAGTTCTACCGCCGGACGCAACAGGGTTTCAATCACATAGCGATCACTCATCAATAACATGACTGTTGAAAATGTGAAGGGCACAGCCAGTCTCGTTTCTCTGCCAGCAAATCAAGCAGGCGCTGACCACTGATAAGCTGAATACGTGGATGCGATTTCAGTAATGTTCGGCTTGTCGGGCCGATGCGGCCGGTATGAATAAAGAAGCCACCACATTGCTCTTTAATAAGCAACGTACCAAATGCCTGAATATGACGGGCTGCAATAAACTGGCTGTAACGTTTGGCCTGAATCAGATAACGCTGCCTGGCGATAAACACCTGACCGTCCAAACCACCATCACCGCTGTAGCGACAGTTGTGGATGACGGTCAGTCCCTGACGCTCGAATGCCAACAACAATAACTCTTCAAAAACATACGGGTTGATTTTGCGTAAATATCTCAGGCGTTGTGCATCTCCCGCTAATTGAGGTAACCGAACCAGAATACGGGCAGCCTGTGCCTGGTAGTGACGATGACGCCATGACCGGGCTGATAATGAAGGCATGTTGAGCCACAACACCACAATCGTCAGCAACAGCCCCACCAGTAGCAGTAACCATGCTGGACAGCCCTGCTGCCACACGGTGTCTAATACCGGATGACGGGGCCACATCAACGCACCTGCTGGGTTAAGCCAGTATCGGTAATCAACACTGGATAATGCCGCAAGTTCAACCGCCGGACCAAATCACTGCCGGAAGCGGGTGCCAATACTAATCCCTCTGCAAGCTGACGCAGTTCATCCAGTTGTGTTTTATCTCGCACACTGACCAGCAACCCCACCGCCTGCTTTTTCCGAAGACCAACCAAATTTTTCTTCAACCACTGTTTTGACCGGGCATCATCCCCAATCATGAACAACGCCCCCATTCCCGGCAATTGCAACGGACGAGCGTCAACAGGTCCAGGAGACAATTCCGGCGTTTCCACGGGTAACATGCCCCCTTCGGTTAAATCTGGCGGGATCACCTCCGTATTTGAAGAAGTCGTCAGTTCATTGTCCTGAGCATTAATGACATCAAAATACGCTGACGTGGATTGCCCACCTAAATCAGCCACAACCGTAAGTGCAGCCTGAGAACAAGGTGTCAATATCATCACCATTAAAAATAAACGGCAGCGATAACAGGTTAAGTTAAGGATTAACATCTTCTTTATTTTTCCTTCGGTTCAATCCAGGTCAGTGTCGTATTAGCCACAGTAATATTAGTGGACAAAACAGGATATCGGGTCTCCAGGGTACTTAGCTTACGTGTGACGATTTTCCGATACTTGCTCGCGGGCTGACCGCCAGCGGGATGGTGATAACAGCCTGCCGCATTCAACCAACTGCCAGAGTTGGACTTAGACTGATAACATGCTTTCAGAATACGGGCGGCTACATGGAGATTGGTATAGGGGTCAAATGCGTCCTGGTAAGAGCGAAAATAATGGCCATTCCAACCCAAATTCACTTGGGCGATACCCACATCAATACGTTTGAGGGGTACGCTACGCATAAATCCCTGTAACGCCTGCCAGGCTGCCTGCCGGGTTGCATAACGATAACTCTTTCCGGCCACATTGAGCGTCCACGGCCAATTTGCCGATTCAGCCAATACCAGCGAATACAGCACTTCAGCCGGGACACCATGAACCCGCGCCATCTGCTGGTACCCAGGCGGAACGACCTGTTTTACCGCCGCGGCCATACTTTCGGTCATCCAAAAAAAGCTGCCCGCCACAGCGAGACTCAAAATGCCACCACACGCCATCCGTCATTCTCATGTTGTAGTACGACCGGCATTTTCCCCTGACCAAATTGTCGCCAGCGCCCGTTGTCATGATTGAGTGTGATTTTTCGGCTACGGACTTTTTCTGATGGAATATGATGTTTACCTGCCCAGGTACGTAAAACATCATCGTTGCCTTCGCTATCCACCAGGTAAATATCCACCTCACGGTCAGCTGACAAGGCAGCAGCCAGCCGGGCATCACAGGCTGCGCAATCATCTTTCACAAACAACGCCAGCCGCCCCTGATTACCCTGCGCGATTCCGGCCCCCTTGCCTAAATTAACCGGCAAAATATTCGGTGCCAGACGTTTCCAGGCCGCATCCACCGCCCGCTGGAACGCCAGTTCCTTTTCAGTACGGACATATTCCTGTTTAACCCACAATTCTGCATAACGTTGACGCTCCTGTACTGTTTCTGCCTCAATACCCAATGCACTCAACGGATCGAGCCCGGGAGACTGAATGCCCCGTTTACCCTGCATCAATTGCTGATAACGCTGAAACTCTGCTTCTGTCAGTCCCCATATTTGCGCCTGAATACGGTGGTTTTCAGCCTGCGTGACCTGTTTCTGAGTCGCTTTCATTCCCGTTTCTGTCTGTTCAGAGATAGCAACCTGTGCCGCCGAAGCTGACAGAGACATAACAACGCCAATTAGCACCAACCCCTTCCTCTGGCTGAAAAAATCTTTTCTCATCATTACCCTCCATTGACTGACAGGGTTTGACGATGCCCCTGTACCTGGAACAAAGCCTGATGATCGGAGATACTGACCAACGTCCACTCAAATGCACTTTCACCCGGAGTCAGTAAACGCATTTGAGATATTTGGGAATGAGGATTTGTGTCTCGTGGAATAATAACGGCATAAACTTGTTCTCCCCGACGTTCAATACCAGAAAGCATGAAAGGAGCCACTATCCGTTTCTTCGTTCGAAGAACCTCCCGGCCAGGTATGCCAACTTTTCTGCCAGAATGCTTTTCCTGCTGAGATTTCCACGTGATTAATGCGTCAACGCGCATTTCCTGCTGTTTCCCGGTATTTTTCAATACATTCACTGCTTCGGTAAGATCCTGATGCGCACGGCTTAAATCAGTCACTGACTGTACCAGTGGTTTCTGTTGGTCGTTGACGGCTCCCTGTTGCGCTATCAATGCCTGATGAAACCGGTCATTTTGCATTTGCCAGTCCTGACGGGAGACAAAGCCGGTATCCGCTTTATCAAGCCGTTCATGCAGCTTTTGCACCTCATCAGGCAAATGTCGGAATGATCCATTTCGCATCAATGACTGAAATTCTACTAACTGATGATGTTGCTGCCGTACCACGAATGCCAGAAATGCGATGCTGACAATAACAAGCAATATTGACAGATACCCCAGACATTTTTTTAACGACAACAACCTGGATTGGGTCTTTGAGAAGCCGCCTGCCGCAAGCTGTTAATTTCAGCTTCAGACGTCGGCGACAGAGGAGGCATTTCAGTTGTCATACCACACAACATCCTTGTTTGTTTTATTTAGCACTGTGCCTGGCATACTTTTCAGTACTATCGGATTGCCTGACAAAACAGCAGACACAGAAATGCGACTTATTTAGATCATGATTAGAGTCTAATCATATGATTACCCGATACAGGGAAGCATACTGGGCAAAACCAGAAAGGATGACGATAAAAAATTCAACATGAAAAAATGAAAATTATCCCCCCAATAATGAAGGTCTAATATAAACCACACATATTATATATTGAAAAGATTTAAATTTAGCCAAACTAACACGTAGTGTCATTTTTTTACTTGAAAAGTAACACAGCGTGTCAGTATGATGTCATCATAGACAGCAGTTACGATGGATTATTTGGAATTTATCGAAACTACCGCTTTCAGTAGGGTTAGAGCAGAACTCATAAAAGATAATGAGTTTCAGGAGCTTCAAACTTACTTGTTGAAGTATCACGAACATGGCGACACGATTAGTCAAACTGGTGGGTGCAAAAAGATTCGCTGGGGTCGCAAAGGGATGGGTAAGCGCGGTGGGGTACGAGTTATTTACTATGTCAGGACGTTAAGTGGTCGATTGTATTTGTTGTTTATTTATCCGAAAAATGTACAAGAAGACCTGACACAAGATCAGAAAGCACAATTGAAAAATGCTGTTCAGCATATGAAATAAAATGCAGCCTTCAGGCGGTTAACTTCTCCAATTTTATATCTAAATTTTCCAGGGAATGATCTAACGTATTGAGGATAAATTATGGAAGAAAACATGTTTAAAGAGCTTTTGAGTAGTGTAAATGAGATGGTCGCTATAGAAAACGGTGAATTTCAGCCTAAGCCTGAACATGTTCACCGTCATGCTATCCCTAATGTTAAATTAATCCGCAAAAATTTCGGTATGAAACAATCCGAGTTTGCGGAAATGGTAGGGGTGAGCATTAGACTGGTACAAAGTTGGGAACAAAACCAGAGAATACCATCAGGGGTCGCATTGAAGATGCTATTTTTAATAGAGAAAAATCCGAATATCGTAGACACGTTAAGATCTATTTGAGCTAGAAAAGCATTGCTAATTGTCTAGAACGCTTAGGTAAAAATTGCTGTTAATGAGATGGTCACCCTCACCCTGTCCTGTAGGCGTATGTTGGCAGGGTGATTTCTTTTGCAAGAGGCCATCGCCATGAATAATATCACCCTTATTGGTATCGATCTCGGCAAACATACCTTTCATATCCACTGCCAGGATAAATCAGGTAAAGCCCTTCCCCATAAAAAATTCACTCGAACCCAGTTAATGGCATTTTTAGCTAACTGCCCATCAGCAACCGTTGTCATGGAGGCTTGTGCCGGCGCTCATTTTATGGTAGGACGAATAAATGATTTTATTGATGCCGAAGCCACCTGCGAAGCCGCCTCACGTCCTTCAATACGTTTTGTTCAACCCAGAACTGAAGCTCAACAGGCTTGATTCCCCGTCAATACAGCACGTGAGGGAAAAATATCTTGCTCGGTATCAGTAAGCGAAGAGATAAAAAGCTCCGGCTGCTATTAGTCCAATACGCCCGCGTTTTTATACAACGTATTGACCACCAATCAGGGCGATTAGCGGATTGGGTTAGAATTCAACTTGAACGAAAACATTCGAATATTGTGGCCTGTGCGCTCGCCAACAAGTTAGCGCGTATAGCCTGGGCCATAACAACACGACAAACCGTGTTTGAAAGATAACGATAAAATTACCCTAAGCAGCGACGTTATCGTTGATTTAAACCGATTCCCCATCTGGTTTTGCGAAGACTGATTATTGATGACATGAACGGCCTGATGATGAACCTAAGCATAAAAATGGCTCTTTGAAGCCGAACGGTTTTTTTAGGCGCATCAGGCGCGTAACTCATTGGGGAGCGGACATCCTTGCCTATAATGACGCCGGATAGATTTAAGTAAGCCCAAAATTCATCAAAATGAGTGTTGCAAAAACGGGAGTGACCATAGATTTACACCCGAAGAGTTTCAGAACACCCACCCGAATGCAGCTGATACGGATATTGACCAATATCAAAACCCGACATGACCCGGTATCTTAATCTGTTTTTGTATTTTTAATTATGCTAATGATATGTGAATTAATTGAATAGAAAAAGGAAGGGATGATGAGACGAAAAACGGGGTTTTTCTTTGATGAACATTGTTTTTGGCATAGTACTGGCATGCATATAACGACTCTTCCTGTCGGTGGTTGGGTTCAGCCTCCTTCTGGCACTGCACATGCTGAATCGCCGGAAACAAAAAGGCGGTTGAAAAATTTGATGGATGTATCTGGTTTGAGCCACTCTTTGCACCTTTCTTCGGCATCGACTATTGATGAGCAAACACTACGTAAAATTCATCCTGAAGAGTATCTGAAGCAGTTTAAGCAAGTCAGTGATAATGGTGGAGGAATGCTTGGTATAGAAGCCTCTTTGGGACCGGGAAGCTATGAAATTGCTAAGCTCTCAGCCAGCCTTGCTTGTGCTGCGGTGGAAGCAGTGCTTAGCGGTGAGTTTGATAATGCTTACAGCCTTTCTCGACCACCAGGTCATCACTGTTTGCCTGATAAGCCAATGGGATTTTGCTTTCTAGCAAATATCCCATTGGCAATTGAACAGGCAAAAGCACGTTTTGATTTAAAACGAGTTGCGGTTATTGATTGGGATGTTCACCACGGTAATGGTACTCAGTATATTTATTGGGATCGCTCTGATGTTTTGACCATCTCGCTACATCAGGATGGTTGTTTTCCCCCAGGATACAGCGGTGAAGATGATATCGGGGAAGGTGAAGGGATAGGTTATAACCTGAATATCCCATTACTTGCTGGAGCTGGACATAATAGCTATATCTATGCAATGACACAGATAGTACTTCCTGCGCTTGAACGTTTTAAACCGGAACTGATTATTGTTGCTTGTGGCTATGATGCGAATGCGGTGGATCCTTTGGCAAGGATGCAGCTCCATAGTGAAAGTTTTCGGGAGCTGACCCAGCTAGTGCAACAGACAGCTAATAGTTTATGCGACGGAAAACTAGTCGTTGTTCATGAAGGCGGGTATGCGGAGTCTTATGTACCATTCTGTGGATTGGCTGTACTTGAACAGATGAGTGGCATTCGTACTGAAGTCAAAGATCCAATGTTAGATTTTATACGCTTGCAGCAGCCAAGAGCTGAATTTGAGCTATTTCAACAACAGCAGCTTGATAAACTTAAAGAAAAATTCGGTCTTTAAGCTTTATTGCGTAGGTTTGCTCCACATAGCTTGGGAGCAAACCTATAAGGCTAATAAAATAAGGGGCGGTGGTTGAGTAGAGCTGCCCAGTCACCCAGACAGCCCCTCCGGATCTCCTGTGTTCCGTCATTCATCTCTGCAAACTCGCCGACGCCTGCGCCCCCGGTGGTTGGTCTCCTTCTGCAATTTGTCAGTATGGCCTCCGGTAAACCTGTTGCCTGCCAGGTGCTCCAACCTGTCGGCTCCCACAATGAGTTCAATTTCGGGGGTATCACGTTCACCATTTGGTTTCGGCTCGAATGTTAACTACAAGGATGAATGCAGAAAGATTGCTAAGGCAATGATAATGATGACAAAGACAGGTAAGACCGTGACTTGCTAAACCTGATTTATGCTCTGAGCTTAAAGCTCGTTAGGAGAGTGAGGAGCCAGTCAGCGGATTACATAGAGGCCCGCAGCTCTGGCTGCAATAAGGCCGGATATAGAGCTGCAATCTACCATCGATGTCAGAGTAATTTTTGTCTTGCAAACGGGATGCGTTCATATAGAGCATAAAATCTATGGTCACCACGTCAGGCTGCCCATGCTGACGCATCGCCTTTTTAAAGAAACGCAGTGCGGTCTTCTTATCCCGATGAGCTGTCAGCAAAAAATCAATTGTATTACCGCCCGAATCCACTGCCCGGTAAAGGTAACTCCATTGTCCTTTGATTTTGATTTCATCCATTCGCCACCGACGCCCAACAGCGGGCTTACTACGCCGGTAGCGTTTAATCATCAACGGAACTAAACGATGAACCCAACGAGAGAGGGGGGAATGATCAATGGCAATCCCACGCTCCGCCATCATTTCTTCCAGATTACGCAGGTTCAGCGCATAGGCTAGATACCAGCGAACACACTGAGCGATGATATCAACAGGATAGTGCCGGCGTTTGAACGCTTCTCGAATCAGGGACATCGTCAGTTCAACCAATAAAAAAATGCAATATTATCCAAACAGCGCTTAATGCGACTTATTCAAGTTGTGATTAGAGTCTAATCATATGATTACCTGATACCGAGAAGCATGCTGTGCAAAACCAGAGAGGATGACGATAAAAAATTCAACATGCAAAATTGAGTTACCCCGGGCATCAAATTCAAATGCAGTGCCTGTAGGCATATGAGTAACCCGATAACCCCATTATTCGTACCGAAAGATGCTACATTGACAGGTTCGTAGCTTTAAAGATACAATAATTTATATGAACACGATCAAACATTATCTCACCTCCGATAACCGTGACTTGTATATGGAGTTCCTGAAAGGTATTCGTGACCCTATAGCGAAATCGAAAATCTCGTCACGGGTTAACCGAATGGCTACCGGAAATTTTGGTGATCATAAACCTTGTCGAGAGGGTGTCTGGGAGCTTCGCATAGATCAGGGGCCAGGCTACAGAGTGTATTACAGCTTAGTTGGTCGTGAAGTGGTGTTATTGTTAGTTGGGGGCGATAAACGAACCCAAGACGCCGATATAGATCAGGCGATTGAATGTCTGAAGGACTATTTGAAGAGGTGATTATGGCCAAAGCACGTTTACATGATGATGCAATGGTGCAGCTTCTCCGTGAAGATCCTGAGTTTGCTCAGCATTATCTGCATCAGGCATTTGTTGACATGGATGAAGAAGGTGGGCAGGAAGCATTTCTTATGGCATTACGTCATGTTGTAGAAGCGCGAGGAGGAATGGCACAGATTGCAGATAAGGCAGGTGTTTCACGAGAGACTCTGTACCGAACGCTGTCGCCTAAAGGCAATCCGACTTTGAAAACTTTGCGTAACGTCGTTGCAGCAACAGGATTTCAATTCTCTCATATCGCATTAATGGCTTAATTCTGCCAGATAATTATAACCGTCAAGCCTGTGATTAACGACGGTTTTCGACCCACATCAGCCTTATATTAGGCCGAACGGGAAAAACTGTTAGTCAATGCCGCGCAAAAGCGCAGTTATGTTTATACAATTAGTTTAAACAATAAATTAGCTTCTTAACGTGGTTTCTGAGACGATTCCAAACAGAAACATATACCCCAACCGAGAGCATAAAATCTATGGTCACCCCCGTTTTTGCAACACTCATTTTGATGTATGGTTGGCTTGCCTATACTGACAGTACCCACCTGAAAGCCAGTGCCAATCCGCATAAATCAAAGAACGAACTGCGTTCTGTGCCCCCCAGTGCCTACCTTAAGACATTAGAAAAGGCCGTCAATGAAGACCGGGCCGCGTCGGGAAAAAAAGCCTAAAACCAGCCATGAAGGAGCGGCAGAGAAAGACGAAGGTCAGTATCACTGCTCCGGAAAGCGGATTTATGCACCGGACCAATAAACCCAGGGGGTTCTTTCATATTGACCATCGTAACGTGGAGGGGAAAGTCGGCATCATCACCGATACCTACGCCACACCGGGCAATGTCCACGACAGCCGGCCTTTTATTGGGTGCCTGGCGCGTCAGCTCAAGAGATTCTCCCTGGCTCCCCTCGCGGTTGGGTTGGATGCGGGCTATTTTACGGCCCCTTTCATCATGAAAAAAACAAACCTCGTTCTTTTCAACGAAGTTTGTCAGCGGTCTGATTAACACGATGTTGTATGTTGGTTACTCAACTTTCCTAAATTGATTAAAATATCGCTCTGACAAGGCTAGGTGTATCCCGATTCATCACAATGGAAGCGCCCTATTCTGGATCACGCTCTTCATGACCAGCGTGGAAGTCAGGCGCTGCACGCCGGGCATAGCCGAGAGCTGATTGTCATAAAGCTTCTGGAAGGCCTCAAGGTCTTTTGCCACCACATTTAGCATGTAGTCAGGATCGCCGAACAGTCGTCTTGCTTCGATAACTTGGGGTATATCGATAACAGCGGCCTCGAACTTAGCCACGCTTGTCTGGTTGCCATCCCTCATCGTCACGAACACCAATGCTGAGAAATTCAACCCAAGGGCAAGCGGGTCAAGTTGAGCTCTATAATCTCGTATCGCACCTGATTGCTCTAGAGCCTTCAAGCGGCGGTGGCAGGGTGACAAGCTCAAACCAATTCTTTCGGCTAATTCTGTCACTGTTAGCCTGCCATCCAATTGGAGCTCCGCAAGAATTTTCTTATCAAAACTATCAATTGCCATTTTACTTCCATCTTTACTGTCTTTTTGGGTTTATTTTGGAAGCACATTTTATCAAAACAGGGATATTCTTCCCATTATATTTTAGCGGTGATGAGGGATTAAATGTGTCTCCGAGTGTTCTGGCAACGTTTTGGGCTGTGTCTTTCTTGTTTGTTATCACCCCTGGGATGGACTGGGCGTATGCCATCTCGGCGGGTATTCGCGGCAGAATGGTTATGCCAGCTGTTAGTGGCATGTTGCTTGGTCATTTGGCAGCTACCGGTTTAGTTGCTGCGGGTGTCGGCGCTTTGGTAGCGAATATGCCCCTCGCACTGACCATGCTGACCATCGTAGGTGCCGGTTACCTGCTTTGGCTTGGGGTTGGTTTAATCCGCAATCCTGCGGTACCAACCACTGAACTTACTGACACACCAGATAACGCCATGCGGTGGATACTGAAGGGGGTAGGCGTCAGCGGTTTAAACCCCAAAGTGTTTTTATTGTTTCTGGCTCTACTTCCACAATTTTCCGACCCGAAGAGTTCATGGCCACTGCCTACACAAATATTGACCCTGGGGAGTATCCATATAGTTAGTTGTGGCGTTGTTTATTTGTTGGTTGGTTACGGTTCTCGGGTAGTTCTTAAAACTAGACCTGCTGCTGCGAAGCTGGTGAGCCGGATCTCCGGTGCGGCGATGATTGGTATTGCCCTCGTGCTTCTGGCCGAAACAGTAATTTAGAAAATTTAAGGAGATTAAGATGGATGAACAGATTTCCCCGTATGGAAAAAATCCGATCAGCAACACTGGTAAGGTTCGTATTCAGCATCTTCGGGAAATGAAAGAACAAGGCCACAAATGGGCCATGCTTACCAACTACGATATGTACACTGCGGCCATCTTTGAAGAGGCTGGTATACCAGTGCTATTGGTCGGCGACTCGGCGTCCAATAACATCTTTGGATATGACACCTCATTGCCAATTACCGTCAATGACCTTATTCCCCTTGTGCGTACCGTATCTCGTTCCACCCAACGTGCACTGGTGATTGCAGATTTACCTTTTGGCTCCTATCGTAGAAGGTGGTACTTTTCCCGGAGACGAGCATTCTTTCTGACGAATTCTTCAAGATAGCATGCCGTTCAAAAGCAAACCTAAGGCTGACATGTTCAAACTACTTTACGAGGAACATCCATGACAAACATCAGGCAGCTCGCTGCCGAAGGGCTCCGTATAGGAGATCGATTTACGATAACGCGCCGTTTCACCCCCGAGGAAATAGTATCCTTCGCGAGTCTTTCCAGAGACTACAACCCGGTACATTGCGATAGCAATTATGCGAAGCTCAAAGGTCTTCGGGCTCCTATTGCCCACGGCCTCCTCACAGCGAGTCTGATCACTGAAATCGGCGGCCAGATTGGCTGGCTTGCAATGAGTATGTCGTTCCGATTTAAGCGACCTATCTATGCCGACGAAACCTTGACCTGTGACTGGGTCATTCTCGAAAGTGACGAGAAAGGACGTGCCAAGGCGGAGATTCGTGTCATCAATGGCGATGGAATCACCGTTCTGGAGGCAGAGACAACGGGTGTATTGCCCGATGAGAGCGAACGACAACGCCTAGTTGAGATGCTCGCCGAGGGCGATCCTACCAACGGCGTCACAAACCCTTACGCATAAAACTTCCGCCCTGATTGGCAGACTCAGCGCAAATTCATCATGGGCATGACTTCAACCAGACAAAGAAGGGGTTGCGTGACTAGCCTGCAAGACTACCTTCAGGCCCCCAACTACCGGATGTGATGCTTGTAATTAAATAATATAAAATTATAGTTAGTACTTGGAGGCACTATGAATTACTACGCAGAGGATCACTTCTAGGTATCGTTAATTAATCTGGAAGTATTATGAAAAAACTGAAACAACAGTATAAGTACTCTGAGGTGTTCTCAGGCATTCGCCGTGATTGGGCTTATTACCCTCTACTGAAGAGTTGGTTACACAAACGCTTCAGTACCAGGCAGGAAAAGAGCTATTATTATTTACATCTTATTGTGTATAAAGGTTATCCACTTAAGCTGAGAGCTGCGCGTGGAAAGCTACTGGCAGACCCCTGGGATGATTATCCTTCTGATGCTTATGATGTAGCCAGAAGTTGGAAGCACAACTCCAGAAGAAAACACCAGTACTATCGCTGATGATAAGCTAATCAGTGAAACTTAACGGGCCTGGCATACAGGCCTTTTTCTTATAATTTTCAGTTGTCAAAACCGTAGCTGTATAAAACATAAGGTAAGGAAATGCCCAGAATAACGACAGTAAAGTAAAACGTGGAGATAAATGCCAGACCTGCCAGCAGGCTTTTTAACCCTTCCAAGCCAGATAATGTAAACCAATTTATCCAGCGATTGACTGAGGAACGTGAACATCGCTATTTTAGTCCCCTCCCGACTGGCCCCGGATAACCCGAGAGCATGATTACTTAACCGTTCGTGATGAGGATTAGCTAATTTAGATCTTCCAGCTATAGTCAATATTGCCCGAACAGCTGCCATCTTATTTAGATATCCTTCATATGTCCATTATCTAACTTCACTACTCTATCTGCCACTCCGAAATAAGAGTCATCATGAGTAATAACAATAACGGTTTTGCCACGCGCCTTTAATTCAGGTAATAATTCCGTATAAAACACTCTTTTAAAAATTGGGTCTTGATCTGCCGCCCATTCATCAAAAATATAAATAGGACGATCCTCTAAATAAGCAGATACTAAAGCTAATCTTTTACGCTGACCAGTGGATATATTTATGGCAGAGAATTTTCCATCTACTACTTTTACTTTATGATCCATGCCCAATTTCTGAATGTAGTGAGTGGCTTTATCAGTAATATGTGAATCTAAAGTGAGTAGCTCTTCAAACAAATGAAAATCAGAAAAAACAGCAGAGAAGAACTGCCGAAAGCTTCTGTGATTATCTGACCTACCCGTCATTTTCTCTCATTTCACCGGATAGAATACAAAACAGCGAAGGCAAGGCGTCAGGTATTGACAGCCAGCCAAGTCAATACCTTAGCCAACCCCTCCCTCGAAATGGCAAACCACCATAGACTTGCCATAAGAGGGCCTTCATGTCGTCGTCATGCAGCAAACAGGTAGAGTCGGATGTGGCGCGGTAATTATGGATTTTCCCCTCACTAGACATTAAACTAATTTAATAAAAAATAACCCACATCTTGATAATATTTTGGCGGAACATATAGGTCATAACCCTTTTCTTTACAAAGGCATCTTAATTCTATAATTGATCCGACAGATAATTTCTCATAGATACTTTCAAAACATTTTTCCACAGTACAGCATGATATCTTCATTTCTACAGCTATATCTTTATTATTGAGGCCGCAGCAAAACAGGTAAATGACTATCCACTCTTTCTCTTTTAATATATCGTTCGGCGGCCTAAAATTAACAGGAATAAACATATGGTGTTTAATATAATGAGATATTGCAAAATACTCTATTTCTCTGGCGTGAGAAGCTACACCAATACATTGATTATTTTCATCCATTAATGGGAACTTGTTATAAAAATAAGATCTAAATCGTTTAATTTTCTCTACTGGGTAAATCCCTATGGCTGATATTTTCTGCATATGCTTTAAGACCTTACTGTCGTGCTCTTCAAACAAATGGGCAAAATGACTAAATGGTGTGAGTAGTTCTTTTTCAGAATATCCAATAACATCAAAATTTTTAGGGAGTTTATTAACTTGAATAAATGCTCTGTTTGCGTAAATTAAACGACATTCTCTATCTTTTACAAACCACAGTTCAGAGCTTCTATCCCACATATTTGTTAATTGATGCGTAATTAAAGGAAAATTTTTGCATCTCGATTGAATCATATACAAGCAGTCCTTAAAACATTATTTTTCATTAAATCATTTAATATATAAGTGCATATCCTAGCAGATAATAATGCCCAAAATTTATCATAAATAACAAATAACGGAAAAGACAGTATAACAGAAAGAAAAAGTACACATAATCGATGAGGATTACGCATTATATTCCTTCTACATCGTTCAATTAAACATTCAAAATAAAATTATTTGGTAGATTCACATAATAAGTGCAACATCGTTAATCTTGAAGTAAACATGTTCGTATTCTCTTAAATAATTCATTTGGTGTTTTCCCACCCCGTGTTTTTCGGAGGCGATTACTTACTCGGCTTACCACAAAATTTATTTCCTGATCAGAGATTTCATTAAAATCGGTTCCCTTTGGAAAAGATTGTCTGATTAACCCATTGATATTCTCATTGTTCCCTCTTTCCCAAAGCGAGTAAGGGTGAGCAAAGTAAATTTGGGTTTCTAATTTTTCACTGATGATTTCATGATCTGCGAACTCCAAACTGTTATCGAACATGATGGTCTTAACCATTTGTTTTAACTGGCATAATACTTTCACTGCCGCTTTCGAGACTTCTGATGCCCGCTTGCTATCAAGTTTAACGATAATTATATACAGCGTTTTGCGGTCAACGAGTGTTAATAATACACTTTTTTATCTTTCCCTATTATCGTATCTCCTTCCCAGTCACCAATACGTTCTTTTTTATCAACAACTTCCGGGCGTTCATCAATACTGACCCGATTTTTAATTTTACCTCTTCTTTCACAGCGACCATAGCGCTTGCGATAAGGTTTTCTGGCAATTCGCATATGTTGCCATAAATCACCCACCTCTATTTTATCTTGATAAATCGTCTCATGATGCAAAGATATCCCTTCATGTTGCTTCAAATAATCAGCCACCTGTTCAGGGCTTAAGTCTTTCCAAAACATAAATCTCAGGCCGTAAGCTTAATGTGTTGTTCACTAATACCAATAAGATCAAGCAGAGCCATTAAACGTAAATATCCATCAGGAATTTCGATTACCTTTCTGATTTCCCTTTTTAATTTTCCTGCTAGAACCGTACTTAGAAGGTGAGTGTTCTCTGACAAAATATCGGGAGGATCCCTGAACTCGAGGCATTCATTATTTGCACTCAACATCTCTGGGCAGCAAAGTTTAAGTTCAGCAATAATGCTTTCAGGTACTTTGCAGGGATAACTCCCGAATCGGACAAACCCAATGGCACCATCAATCGCCGATATCTTGGTTGTATGAATATCTTCAGGATTAAAAAAAACGAACATATAGCAAGGAAACAAAGCTTTGGGTTTTGCCCTACGCAATGACTTGCGATCTGAACGAGGAACAAAGCATTCCCTGACGGGCATATAACATTCCACTCCCTCTCGAGAGAGTGTATTCATTATTGAAGGGGAACGGCGTTCATGATGATAGAGAATATACCACGATTTCATATAGTTACCCAGATTTAACTTGTAGGACAGGCAACTCCTCCGCCCAATTCGTACCAGTTGGGAGTTGTCTGACATTACATTGAAAAATTGAAATAAAGAAAATACAGTTATCAATGGAAATCGTACCAGATTAAAACACAAAAACACACACAAACTGTCCTTTTTCATGAATCCTTTTGATTTTTAAATAGTTTCTTAATAGAATAGAATTGCTGGATTACCGAAACGCATTAGAGAATGGAAAATGCCCTTACCTGTCAAAAAAACAAAAGATAATATAGTTAAAAACATTAACTATTTAATAAAAAGCAGAGAAGAGTCCAAATTATCTTTCTCAGAAAAGTCAGGTGTAACAAGATCCACTGTGTATAAGATTCTTGATGGCAAGATAAAAAACATACAGAAAGGCACAGTAGAAAAAGTTGCCAATTTCTTTGGCGTTTCTGTAAAACTATTGGAAGAGCACGACATTGCTTCCATAGAAGAATCAGAGAATAATCCTGACGGAAACATAAACCCTATAAGCGTACCCATCATAAAAGAAAGCCAACTTCATAAAAAATTTTCAAGAAAAATTAGCCAATTAATCGTTGAGTGTGATAACACATACTGTTACACAAATGAAAGGAACATCATTTGCATCAAGTTAGAATCAGATAAAAAACCATACTATCTTCGTGGCGAGATGTTATTTGTTCGCCGTTTTTTTAAGGGTAATGATGATGAATTACTCGTAACAATTAGGAATAAAAACATTGAGATTAAAGGTGAAATAGTCTCTGACGACTTGTTGATTGGTTATATTATTGAGGAAAGGGTTGATGAGAAAATTTAAGTTAATGGGATTTAAACGGGGAAAGTGTGTAAAGGCAATAATATTAGTGACTACAACAGGGAAAACATTCACGTCTCCCTTGGATAAAATTGTAGAAAGCGACATAATTGAAAATCTCTCTCACATGGAAAATAAGGAGATATACAGAAAGCTATACTCGAGTGGAACAACAAAATCATATTATGAATTTGAGGAGCGAAACGAAAGAAATTGGTTTTTATATCTTTATCTTTGCATCTTTTTATCAGTGTTATATCTATCATCTAACATTATTGGTATAAAACCAGCCCATGTATTTGGATTAACAGTTCCTGCCGCCATATTCATTTATCCATTAACATATATAATTTCAGATATACTTAACGAATTTTATGGATTACGTTTTGCAAGAAAAGCGATTAATTCTGCTTTTCTGAATAACCTTACATTTTGTTTTCTGCTTTACCTAAGTACGAAAATACCGGCACTGGATAATTGGGAATTTTCTTCCAGTTTCAACAGTATTGTGTTCGATATGATGGGAGTTTTGTTTGCCTCATCTGTATCATACATAGTTTCTGAACACACAAACGCTTATCTTCTTTACCGGCTAAAATTATTGACAAAGGCCAGATTCCTCCCATTCAGGGTAATAACTAGCACGATCATATCATCCTTTGTTGATAGTTTTATATTTATAAACATGGCTTTCCACCACCTGGGGCAACATATGGTATGGAGTATGATTGGAGGTCAGCTTCTTATTAAACTCATTTATGCAATTATTGGCATCGTACCTATATACATGTTCAGATATCTATTTAATAAATTTATTTACCAGAAATAAAAGGAGCTAAAATGAGCGATTCCCATTTCACTATTTCAGAATTACCACTTGGTAAAGATACAACTTATCCAGAAAAATATTCACCAGACTTACTTCATGGTGTCCCCAGATCTCTCGGCAGATCATCCTTATCAATTAAGGATACACCTGAGTATGGTGAGGATATCTGGAATCTTTATGAGCTATCCTGGTTAAATAAAAATGGTTTACCACAAGTTGCCACAGGAAGAGTGTCCATTAATGCTCACAGTAAAAATCTGATAGAGTCTAAAAGTTTCAAGCTCTATTTAAACAGCCTGAATCAGACAAATTTTGAAAACTGGGACGATGTGCATAATACCATAGTTAACGATCTCGAAAATTGCGCTTCTGGAAACGTAGCATTAGAACTCTATCCTGTTACTGACATCAGTGTTCAACAGGCTGGAAACTTTGAAGGGGTATGCATTGATAATCAGGATATAAATATCGCGGATTTTAGATTCAGTAATGCTTACCTGAACAATGCAATAGGTGATGAGTATATAGAAGAAACGCTTGTCAGCCATTTGCTGAAATCGAACTGCCTCATTACAAATCAACCTGATTGGGGATCGGTTCAGATTCATTATCAGGGTCGTCGTATCAATAGGGAAGCACTTCTTAGATATTTAGTATCATTCAGACAACACAATGAGTTCCATGAGCAATGTGTGGAACGTATTTTTAATGACCTGAACTATTTCTGTAAACCAGAATACCTTGCAGTTTATGCTCGTTACACTCGCAGAGGAGGCCTAGATATTAATCCTTGGCGTAGCAATACACCTTTTAAACCTTCCCATTTCCGACTAGCAAGGCAATAATTAATATGCTGCAATCCCTTTTACTCTTTTAAGGGATTGCAGATAAATATTAGTGGCAAATCTGGCTCAGTTCAACCTCATTTCAAGATACTGAGTGAGCTAAACTTAAGCCCATTCAATCAAAAAGAACAATCAAATTAACTGGCAGATTCACATAATAAGTGCAACATCGTTAATCTGGAAGTAAGCATGTTCATATTACCTTAAATAATTCATTCGATGTTTTCCCACCCCGTTTTTTCCATTTAGCCACGGTCTTGGGATTAATATAATAACGTTCAGCAAGGACTTTTAGGCTTTCTTGACTATTTTGTATTCCTCGACGCATTGCCTCAGTCGTTGTGACGCACCGGTGTAAAATCTGTCCCATAATTGCTTCTTCGATTGAATGGAAATTATCATACCATCAAAATCTGGGACTAAATACCTAAGCCAGTTCGTTATCCATTATTTTTTAAACAATAAATAGCAGTTTTGTTGTCACTTAATGCAAGAAAAAAAGTGATAATTGCAAGCATGGCGATTTTCAAATGCAAGCCGCTAGTGTGTCACGAATGCACCAAAGTGTAAGCTTCAGGTGCAATGCTGTATCAAAGATGAGGGCGGGTCCCTCGGGATCGGCGTACAGGCGCAGGTTCCAAACCACCTTGAGCTGCATCAGTAAAGAGCTGTTGTAGTGAGCGTCAAGGAAAAGGCGCAGGTAAATGCGTCAGGTAGGTGCTCAGGAGACGAGTGCAAACGAACCATCGTTGAGGTGTCGAAAGCATAAGATGTCGTCAAAACTGGAGACTAGCTGCATTCCAGGATCAGCTTGGGGGATGCCCTGTTTACTGCCCAAGTGGCGACCGGCATAGAGATGGCGTGAACTGAGTACAAGCTTTGATACGGAACGTGAGAACCTGTCGCCTCGATGCTAAGGGAGCGATCCAAGCGGAGACCCCGTAAGGATTTGAGTACCGATGCGAGGCACAGGGGCGGAGCAGTCCGTAGTAGTGAGGAAGATCCTGTAATGGGATTGGAGCGA
The DNA here is from genome assembly GCF_025384845.1 of Photorhabdus temperata. Classification (NCBI taxonomy): domain Bacteria; kingdom Pseudomonadati; phylum Pseudomonadota; class Gammaproteobacteria; order Enterobacterales; family Morganellaceae; genus Photorhabdus; species Photorhabdus temperata. The sequence continues at coordinate 23,118 of NZ_JAJAFX010000040.1, forward strand.
AGGGGCTGCATCGTTCAGCCTTCAAGACAGAACAACCAGCAATGGGAGGATTCCGTTGGAAAAGGTAAAGTCATTCAATATTTCCAAAGCCATCGTGTGGAAAGCATACCAATGTATCAAAGCGAACAGGGGAAGTGCGGGTGTGGATCGCCAGTCGATCACAGACTTTGAGATGAACCTAAAGGCAAATCTCTACAAACTCTGGAATCGGATGGCATCCGGGAGTTACTTTCCGCCACCGGTACGGCGGGTAGATATTCCCAAAAACGGCGGTGGTACACGACCACTGGGCATTCCGACTGTTTCAGATCGAATCGCACAGATGGTCGTCAAACTGGTACTGGAGCCAGAAGTAGAACCTCACTTCCACCCGAACTCCTATGGTTATCGACCCGGTCGGGCTGCTACTGATGCTGTCGGCGTTGCCCGGCGTCGGTGTTGGCACTTCGATTGGGTTGTTGATCTGGATATCAAGGCTTTCTTCGACAGTATGGATCATGAATTGCTTATGCGGGCAGTACGGAAACATACATCGTGCCAGTGGGTGGTACTGTACATCGAAAGATGGCTTAGTGCTCCCGTTCAGTTGCCGGATGGAACAGTTCAGTCTCGGGACAAGGGTACGCCACAAGGTGGGGTTATCAGTCCGCTCTTAGCCAATCTGTTTTTGCATTATGCGTTTGACAAATGGATGCAGCGCAACCACCCGAACAAGCCATTTGAGCGTTATGCTGATGATGTGATTGTTCACTGCAAATCGCAAAAGGCAGCCGAAAGGCTGTTTCGGGACATTGGCCAGCGATTCACTGAGTGTGGATTAACACTGCACCCGGACAAGACGAAGGTAGTTTATTGCAAAGATGGCACAAGACGAGGAGATTATCCGGTGATCCATTTTGATTTTCTCGGGTACAGGTTCCAACCTCGATGTGCACAGCGTCGGGATGGAACGCTGTTCCTCAGCTTTCTACCTGCTGTCAGTGTGAAAGCAGCTAAGGCGATGCGGGAGAAAATTCGAAGATGGAAAACGCACCGATGGACACAGTTATCGATCAAGGAACTGGCTAATAGTCTCAACCCTGTTTTACGGGGTTGGATCAACTACTATGGCAAATTTTATAGATCGAAGCTTGCTCCGGTTTTGGATCAACTGAACTATGCTCTTGTGCGATGGGCAAAACGGAAATATAAACGGCTGGGTAGCGCTTCACGGGCAACGGCATGGCTAAAGCGTGTAGTCGCGCGGTGGCCTAGTCTATTCGCTCATTGGCCGATTACTCATGCTGGTATGACTGGACGATAGGAGCCGGATGAATCGAGAGATTCATGTCCGGTTGCGTGAGGGCCTGCGGGTGAGATCCCCTCGGGCTACTCGACCAATTAAATGACTTGATATGAACATGGATCCACTCAAACATGGCGATATTCTTATTGATTAATGCTTTCTTTAGCTGAATTCGCCTCACTGAGCTGCCACGCCTGATAGCCCTGCTTGGAAAGAAAGATGAACAGAGCGTATCCCAGTCCAGCCAACAGTGCCAGCAGAATGCCAATATAGCTGCTAGAAGTCTGTCCCGCGAAACTAAACAAGCAATAGACACCCACCATGATCAACACAAACGACAGGCACTTGTTGATGTTCATTCTCTCCCTTAAAAACAGCGACGACAGGATGAGCGTGATACCACCAGCAGCATAGGTCAGGAAAGAGACTAACGGAACAGACGCTTCCTTGAACGCCCAAGTTTCAAAGAAGTACAAACAGAAAATCCCGAAGAAAGCGAGCAAAGCAAACTGGTGACTTTTGTGTCGTAAAGCACACAACGTACGCCGCTCAGAAGGCTTCGCCAGGCAATACACCACCAATATCAAGAAAGCGATAAAACACTTCCAGAATGCCACCTGATGGTGACTGGCCCCAGCGTTGAGCCCGAAATATGTCAACACACCAATTGTGCCATTAAGCGCCGCTGCCGTTAGTGCATAGCATTCAGCCCTTTGATAAAAAGTGTTACTCATAACACGCATGTTCCTTGTGCAGAGATTCGCTTGTCGTCACATATGAAGTTGCTCATAATTTAGCGAGAACACTCCAACGGTAATACGACACTTTGGATTTCAGAATTCTTCATGTTGTTCTACCTGTTTTTGGGTAAAAATAATGTTGATACAGTATATACGCGCGCATTAAGAGCATTATTCACGACCGCCGAAAATTCATTAATCTCTATTGACAAAGGCTCGTATCTCAACCACCCCAAAGTACAGTCAAACAGTGCTTCCAGACGTACCACAAATTCAATCGCATCACGTGGAGGGATCTCCAACCGTCCGCGCTCGATTAATTCTTCTGCATTATCACCTGTCGTGTCGCAGGCGACTTTGATTATCAATTGCCGAATGTAATTCATTGATATTGACTTGGTTTCTCCCAAAATCTTTCCGCATGACAAACTACCTGATTTGCATTGAAGCGCACTGGCGCCAGCCTCCGTACCAATGGCGCGAATAATAGCAATAGGGTCAACTTCGGCCAGTTTAAAACGACCTTTCACCTCTGCGGCTGTGTGAACCAGAGCACGTTGAATCGAGGTTTCAATTTCCTCAGTTATGCCATAGGGCACCAGTCCGAGCTGTTTGACGCATTGCTGGCATTGGCTGTCAGAGAGTAAATTGGCATGATGAGCAAGCAGGTATTCCTTGCAGCGCTTAAACTTACTTTTCCAGCCTGTCACTTCATCTGCAATTGTGGAGGCAGAGTTTACATTCACAGCGATTTCAGGAACATGGTGTAACACCAAATCACGCAAAGCCGCATTTTCCGGCACTGTAATCAGCTGTTGCAACGTGGCAGTCAGGCCGCGACGATGTAACAGACTGACACCAATTCGTTCAGCGGCAACAGGTGATAATGGCGCTTGTATCATCCGTGTCAGTGTCTGCTCCGGCCACATCGCTGAAAGCAGCAATCCCAGTTGCCCTGCTGTAGTGTGAAGGATCCCCCACTGGTTTTGGTCAGTTTCGGCTCTCTCCAGTTTTTCAACAATACAATGGAAGGCTTTCCAGGCACTTTCAAAACCGGCAATGCAAGCTCCAGTGACCTCATCACGTACAGACCGATTCAGGCAGAGTGCTGCTAACGTTGTGGCAAAGGGCAATGAATAGACGGTAATACGTTGAGTAGAAAAATCAACCGCTGCCCGGTAAGTGGCATAAGCGCGAAACAGCTCACGCCAAGGAGGATGACCAACCATTTCATATACATGAGAAACGTCATCGTTAGGAACATACGAGAAGTCATAAGCTGTATCGAACAGCACTCGCAACCAGAGCACCAATTGATGTAGATCCTTAGCTTGCCAACCTGCACCATCAGTACGCTGCATGCGCAAAAAAAGCGTCCAGGTGCCTAACTGACAGACCCGATTCAATGATACCCGCCATATAGGTTCCCATTCGACGATACGCAATGCCAACGCTTCGAATACATGTAAACGGCCAATGTCCTCTTCCAGAGCATTCGGTAATTCGGCAAATTCAACAATCAACTCTTTCTCATTGAAAAGGAAGCTGGCCTTGTGTACCACAAAGGGGAGTGAGATCTCTAAAATGTTCCGTGTTAACCTCAGCAAACAAGAGCGTGCATCGCCAAAACCATCTGCGATATTTATCAGTTTGCGTAGAGGAGCAGGCAGTTCAGAACCTGATCCAGTTCGGAAGCGAGCCAGCATCCACTGATGTAAGAGATTGTGTAGTTGATGTGCATTTTCTAAAGGGAGCTGCTCAGGATCCATATTACCGGCAATGGGAATTAGAACTTGCCAACGTAAGAAGTCGTCTCCCAAACATTCCGCAATATCTTCTTTTAACTCAAGAAAAAAATTATCTGGTATGGATTGATAACGAGCACGCTCTATCCATCTTAAGAAAGAGCGTAATGCAGCCTCCTCCGTGGCAGAAAGAGTCGACAGTTGAGCAAAGGCAAGCCAACCACTCAGCAGATCCAAGTAACGTTGATATGCAATGGGATCACGCCGATCTACCACATCGGTTAATACAGCCTTAAGCACCTGATCATAAGTATCCACCAGGTCAATACGACAGAGCCCCTTCAATGTTGGTAAGTTTGCATCATGCAGGGCCTTCATCAGGCTGGCTGTAGCTTGCAGTAAATCGGCTGCTTCGCTGGCGTCAGCCAATGCAGCAGCCACCTTAAAGCGTTTGAGCGGAGCCAAAAAAGCCAGATAGGCGGCAAATGCTTTGGGTGCACATACCAGGCTAGCAAGCGCAGTCGGTGCTAATTGGCTGTGGTGTATTATTTCTAATAGAAAGGCAGGAGAAAGCCCGGATTCTGCTGCACTGACCAAAGCATGTACGATAGTTAGCCGATCGGCATCCTCGTAAATGGGCAGCATTTCTGTATCTGCGAGTACATGAAGTATACATTCCAGCAACAAGTGTGCATCGCCATACGGTGTGGTTATCGTAGCATCAACCCATGGTACCAATCGGATGGATGGCAATTTCTCAATCCATGCTTCGGTTTTGATTAATTGCATAAGCAGGCGCAAATCATTGAGTTGGATGACCCGGTCTGCAAGTGTTGGGATAGCCTTGCATAAGCACGGTAACGCAGATTGCGGATTGCTTTTAGCTGTGAGAACACAAAGATAATCTGCTGTTACATCAGTTGCCGACCAATCAAAAGGTAGAAACTCCATGGCTCTCTCACCTGCCTGTGTAAGGAGCCAACCGGTTAAACTGGGGCTTCGGACAACATTACCCTTTTGTAGCCAGGTGTCTGTTGGAAAAATTGAGCGTTGTTTAAGAGTAGTATAGGCTTCTTCCGTTAACACAGGTAAACCGGTCAACGCGTTTTGCAGAAGATCGGTAATACATTGAGATGTAAGCTCCGCTATCGGCAGGGATTCACTGTCGTCAAACACACGTTGCACTAAAGCCGGCAAATTAACCGATTCGGCAGTTTCCGTTTTCAGTACAATAAGCGGTTTTTGTGCACTAAAGTAGGCCAGTTCATCCATACCATCAATGACTACCCAGGGAACAGCGGGTAGATCTGTTAGTTGGGTAAGAAAAACCGGCAAATTTTGTTGGCGAAACATGATGCCGGCATGTTCACTAGCCACCCCATATTCAACAAAGACAGCGGTAAGCGCCGTTTGCACCGATGGGGGAAGACGCAGATAACGAGACCAGGCATCATCCAATGTCGACGCAGAAAGGAAGCTCCCTAAAGAGGGCGCGGTAGGATGCAATAGAGTTGTCACCGGTACTGCGCGCATACAACGCGCCAACTCGGTTCGCACCTCGGCTGTTAACCGTTGAACACGACGTTCAAGCGTGTAACCCGGTGCAGGGCGTACCTGTACTAACCAAAGTTTATTTACATGCACTTGGCGTAATTGTGAGCCATACCACAAGGGAGCGGCTAATGTCGGCCAATGATAGGCGACCGAGTTTACCCTTGAACCAGGTGATTGCGCCGACGCAAAGCCAAAACCAAACGCCAGTTCTCCCCGAACACCATCGGAGGCGGCCAAGGTCAGTCCGGTGGCTGATACCAGGCCATGATCTGTTTCCAATACCCACTCAGTATCTAACGCAACTTCAGAAAAATGTTGATGCAACTGCATGATAATTTTGTACAAATCATGACATACATCAGCAGTCAGATAGGGTGCCTGTAAAGGTTCCACTAGAGAGGGAATGCCTTCGATCAACTGCTGAACAAAACACGCGATTGGTTGTGGTTGATAATCCGGATTTATTAGCCGCTGCTGTGCAATCGCCTGAGGTTCAAATCCACTAAAAGTAACCGCAGCAACAGTATCGGCAAAATCTGCTGTGCGAGGGCAGATTACACTGGCATAGCCACCCGCATTGACGAAAGTGTCACCATCCTCCAGACCAGCGCTACGAACAATCCAGGGAGGCGGACCACAGACTTCCACTACCTGTTTAACCCAATCGTGCTGCTCAGTAATATACTTGCTGTAGATGGTGCATAGCAGAGCAGCATCAGCCTGTGGAGAAACCGCTGTGATAGCAGGTGCTTCATTGGCAGGAAGTGCTACCAAAGGGGGAATAAGAGCCGAAAAATCGACGTGCTGGGCGAGCTGGTGCAATCGTTCAAATTTTGCAGTCATACGTTTTATTTTCTTACCTCCCACCGCTTTATTTTCTATAACATGTAATGCTGTATTACTGATGCGTATACGCTAATACTGCAACATCACTAATTCAAGCCCTGATAACACAAATATTGCCTGCTCGATAGTCAATACATGGGAAATAACAATGGCTAATTTTTTTCACTCAACACTGTGTATACGCCCTGTTAATCACCTTGGCTTCTCTTCTGACTGAATTTTTTCTTGAATTGAATTTCACCAACTACGAAATGAGATATAAAACCATCGAATCCATGAACCACATAGCACATTTAAAAATCAATTATTATTCTGTCGGAAAACCTATCTGAAACTGATGGTTTCCTTTTCCATCTACCTTATTATGATAGTTCATCTTTCCATTACAACGTCCATATTCATGATCCCCCTATAACTTCCCTAAGTTACTACTATTAGGGCCTACGATAAAAAAACAGCGGAAACACAGATTAGCCCTTGCTAACACCGTTATTTTTGCCTGATTAATGATTAAATCTTCACAATCAAAACTATCGATAATGATTTTGATCATAAAATACACGTTAGAATCACTAACAATAGAATATTCCAACAAACTACCAGAAAAAACGAACTAAATCGTCTGATTCATATCATTATTAATGATAAAACATTAGATTAGATAATAAATATCACTACTATTTCCTCTATTCAAATCATTTAATCAATTGTTTAAATCTGAAAATCACATACAAACACACCAAATCAAACGATTAATTTATAATTATAACATTATGAAATAACAAGATATTTTTATAAAACAGAAAAAAAACACTCTTTTTTTATTTAAGTTGTTGAAAAAGATCATATTTTAGTTAATACTCCTCTCCATCGCATGAGAATAGCCCTAAAGTAAAGATGAAAGTTCCAATTTGAAAACAAGTTAATGATATTAAGAAAAATTTATTGCTATCATAGTTATAATCAAGATGGCAGCTTGTCTAATTGTATTAATATAGCAACACTACGGTTAGCTCAATCAGAACATTGATGTAAATCTCTGTGTAAGATACATGTACCGAGCTTAACAGTAATGGTTCATTTTCATTAATGCAGTTATTTCACTAGTGGACATCCGCTCAACAGACAATAAAGATAAATTTATCCATGCATATATCTTACCCACAAGAGCTTTTCACTGCATTATAGCAATCACCTTGTAAAAATTTCATGATTGGTATGAAAATTTATCGTATCTTAGTACTTGCGATATTTTAACAAAAATAAGAATCATTATTAATAACGTTAAGAGATTTGCAGTAATAAATGATACTTGGGAGAAAAAATTGCTCCTTGGGCTAAAATTAATATCAAACATTATTATTAACAAACATGATGATATATCCAGAAAAGATCACAGAAATTACTGACAAACTATTTATCAGTAAAAAACGCTTAGTAGAAAGTTAAACGCATATACAAAATAGAGGTAAAAACTCAATCGAGTTATATCACTATGTAAATTAATTCAATTATATAATCAGCCATTAAATTATAACTCTGGTTGGGTATATAGTTTTATTGCACAAAAAAATCACACACATCTTTATTAAGGGAAGGTATTTTTAAATGAGAAAGAATTTTATTTGGGCTTCCTTGGCTATGGTCTTGGGGATTTTTACCAGTTTCAATGCATTGTCTTATGATGGAGTCATTAAATTCAGAGGGACAATTATTAATAACGGCTGTACCATTAGTAGCGGGAAAGATCAAACAGTTGATTTTGGAAAAATATCTAAAAGCGCTCTTGGAAGTACACCAGGAACTGTGGCAATTACTAAGAGTTTTTCTATAGAACTAACCAGTTGCCCAGGTTCAACTGTTGATATTGAATTTATTGGTGAAAAAGATAGGAATGATTCTACTCTATACTCCACAACGGTTTCTGGTGCAGGTATCCTATTAGCTAAAAATGATGGAACTAAAATAAATGCCAATACAAAAGCATCTGGTTATACAATCACAACACAAAAAGCCACAATTCCTCTTATCGCAAAATTACAATCAACACATGCTACAGTAGGTGATGGTGCGATTCATTCAGATGTAAACTTCACACTTATTTACCCATAAAATTCAGTTAAAAACTTTATTAAAGTTTATTTATAACTAAAGGAGTAAAAATGCTTCGCTTCATTACTCCCTTTTTACTTGTCCTTTTTATGGGACAAGTACAAGCAGGGATTACCTTAGGCGGCACACGCCTTATCTATAATGGCTCACAAAAAGAAGCCACTATTTCTATCACAAACTCGGACACAGAAAGACCTTATCTTGTTCAGTCGTGGGTAGATAATATCGATAACAGCCAGAAAAAAGTACCGTTTGTTATCACCCCACCACTGTTTAAAGTGTCAAAAGAGAGCGAGCATCAGATCCGTGTTTCATATATCGGCAATCATCTGCCAGCGGATCGGGAATCAATATTTTTGCTAAATGTCAACGCTATTCCAGCAGTGGAAAAAAATGACAACAGCAAAATGATCATCACGATAAAAAACATTATCAAACTGATTTATCGTCCAACCGGGCTATCTGATAATGACGCTAATAATGCAATCAATCGTTTAGAAATATCACGTAATACCAATGGCATTCAGTTAACTAATCCCACTGCCTATTACGTTAATCTTAATGAAATGAGAATTGACGGGAAATCAATCGATAAACCCGGATTTATCCCACCTTTTAGCAACAAGGTATTTCCCACCCAAAATGGCATAAAAAGGGTGACTCTGACTGCTATCAATGACTACGGTGGAACAACAGAAGAGCGCCAATTTAGTTTTTGATCAAATAATCTGATGAGTGTATTGTGAAAAAAATAATCAGCGTTGCTTTAATTGCTTATTGTTTATCATTGCCAGCCTATGCAGAGCTGTACTTTGATATCAATGCATTACAATTATCAGATGAAGACCGAGAAAATATTAACCTCGATAGCCTAGCAAAAACAGACTCTCACATTCCAGGTATCTATAAAGTGAATGTTATTGTCAATAAAAAAGATATCGGCATTAAAAATCTCTCCTTTATTGAGTGTGGAAATAAACTTTGCCCTGAACTATCTGTCAGTTTACTAAAGGAAATCGGGGTAAAAACAGAAAGCTTTCCTGAATTAGCGTCACTTTCTGAACAAGAAATTATTTCTCAACCAGAGAAATATATCAAACAGGCATCAACAGAGCTGGATTTAAGTCAGCTTACTTTGCACCTGAATTTTCCTCAGGCGGCAATGAAATCACAAATCAGGGGTGATATCTCTCCTGATCAGTGGAATGATGGTTTGCCTATGTTTTTCACCAATTATCATTTGACAGGGATGCAATCCGGGAAAAAAAATCAACGTGAACAGAATCAATATCTGAATTTACGCAGTGGTGTTAATTTAGGTCCGTGGCGTGTCCGCCATAGTAGTTATTACAGCCGTAATAACACAACATCTGAATGGAAATCACTTAAAGCCTATGCTGAACGGGACATTCGTCCATTAAGATCCCGTCTGGTATTAGGTGAAACATCAACCGACAGTATGGTATTCGATAGTTTCACTTTTAATGGTGTTAAATTGATGTCTGATAGCCAAATGCTGCCAGATAGCCAGCAAGGTTTTGCCCCTGTTGTTCGCAGTATTGCCATGACTCACGCCAGAATAGAAGTCCATCAGAAAGATAATCTTATTTATCAAACTTTTGTTCCACCGGGTGCCTTTGAAATTACTGATATTTATCCCAGCAACCTAAATGGTGATCTGGAAGTATCCATTTATGAAGAAAATGGCAAAGTCAGGAAATTTACTCAGCCCTTTTCTGCCTCACCGTTGATGATCCGTGAAGGCCAAATAAAATACTTGGCTAATCTCGGTAAATTCAGTGGCGGCAAACAAACCAGTAAAAAAAGGTTTATTCAAACAGAGGCTATTTACGGGCTATGGGACAGCACCACGATTTATGGTGGCGCCATTATTTCTCCTGATTATTTAGGTAGTGCATTAGGCTTAGGACATAATCTTGGCTCACTTGGTGCGGTGTCAATAGATGTGACAAATGCAAAAACGCATTTCCCAACCGGAGAAAAGAAAACCGGCCAGTCTTATCAAATACGTTACAGCAAAGGTTTTACCGCGACCAATACAACGGTGACATTAGCGGGCTATCGTTATAATACCAATGGTTATTACAGCTTTAGCGATGCCAATAATAACCACCAATTTACTGATAACCACCGAAATAGTGCGCCAAAAAATCGGATGCAAATAACAATGAGCCAGAGTTTAGGTCAATATGGCAATTTTTCATTATCTGCCTGGCAGCAAGATTACTGGCAAGATAAAACCAGCAAGAATCAATCATATTCGATGTCTTATAACACCAGTATTCATGATATCTCTTTATCATTGGGCTACAATTATCACCGCAATCGCTCACGAATTAATAACGATCAGGTTTTTTCACTCAATATCAGTGTCCCTTTAGACAAATGGTTGCCATCAGGTAATCACAGTGCAACCGTAGATTATAACACCTCTTATAATACAAACGGTGACAGCCAGCATTCGATGACATTATCCGGCTCGTTACTGGAACAACAGAATCTAAATTATACGATTTCTCAGGATTACAGTTACGAAAAATCAGAGAAAGAAAAAGAATCAGGTAATGCCGCCAGCCTGCATTATAGAGGCTCATATGGTTCAATTAATGCCGGTTACACCACGGATCATGGTAAAAATCAACGCATTAATTATGGATTAGAGGGTGCAATTATTGCACATCCCTATGGTGTTACACTGGCTCAAAATATCAGCGAAAGCGGCGCCAGTGCCTTAATCCGCGCCCCTGGGGCAGTCAACGCAAAAGTCCTTAATAATACTTCTATCAGTACAGACTGGCGGGGATATACCGTGGTTCCTTATATATCGCAATATCGGGAAAATTCGTTATCTCTTGATACAAATACATTCAGTGATGACGTCGATATTGACAACCCGACAGCTAAAGTTATTCCAACGAAAGGCGCATTGGTACTGGCGGATTATTCTATTCGCGTCGGTCATAGAGTATTTTTAACTTTACAGCATAAAGGTAAAAAACTCCCTTTCGGAACGGTCATCACCGGCAAAAATGGCGTCAATGGTATGGTTAACGAAAGAAGTGAAGTCTTCCTTAGCGGTGTAGGTGACACAGCAGAATTAAAATCTGATTTAGGCGATAAACAAAGCTGTTATATTAATTTTGACAGTAAATTATATCATAAAAACAATGGTATTATCCTGGCTTCATTGAGTTGTCAGTAAATAAAATAGTATTTATCCCGGAACAATATGAAAAATAAATTAATTACACTGGCAATATCAACATTGACACTATTCAATATTACAGAATCAATTGCCACATGTACATTAAACAAAAAATTTAAGGCTATTGATTTAAATGTTAATATAAATGAAATTATCAATGCAGATTTTAACACTCGAAGACCTATTACCATCGCTGAATATGGCCCAATGGAGCTGGCTAACAAAGTGGGAATTAAATCCGATACAACTATTGCTATCTGTGATAATAATGAAAATATAGTTCATAAAACAAAATCAGGTGAAATAAAACTATCCAAAAATAGTGGCTGGATAAATACAAGCGTAGATAATTTATATTTTGTCGTATCCTATGATGGAAATGGTAGTTCTCATGATGGTATCAATAAAAAAATAACTTTAAGAGATATCGGGAAAATAAAAATTGAGCTTGTTCAAGAAAGAAATATCCGATCAGGCTCTATATTAAAAAAAGGATTGATATCTTCTTTATCAACAGATGATGGTAAAAAATTAATAAATATCATATATAACAAAGACAATATCATTGGCAATAAAAGCTGTATGACATCAACACCCTATAAAGAAATAAAACTCGGAAAAATTCATTCTTCTGCATTTAAAGGAAAAGGCTCTATAGCCGGTCGTAATGATTTTTATATTTTTATTCAATGTAAAGATAAAAATATCCCTGATATTAGTTTCTCAGGGGAAGTAGTGAGCTCAAGCCTAAATAACATTATTAAACTACATCAATACGGCGATGGAAATACAGCCAGCGGTATTGGTGTTCAATTGTTACATGAAAATAGACCTGTTTATATGAACACACGTATTCCTATAGCTGAATGGGGAAGTAGTGAAAAAGAGCTCTATTATTTACCACTTACTGCCCACTATTATCAAACCGACGATAAAATAACTGGGGGAAAAGCTAATGCCACAGTACATTTTACAATTGAATACAAATAGCTTTACAATTTCCTCTATTGAGATTAGCATATTAACATTATGCTAACATATAAAAAGAGAAACTCTCCGCAGTCGTGTTAACCAAGAATTAAAAGCAGATTTATGTGATAAATAAATCTGCTATACCCAATAGATTTCAAGTTGCAGCGCGGCGGCAAATGAACGCATCCCCAGGAGCATAGATAACTATGTGACTGGGGTAAGTGAAAGCAGCCAACAAAGCAGCAACTTGAAAGATGAAGGGTATATATTAATTTCATCAGTAAATTATATCAGAAAGATAATAGCATTATTCTGGCTTCATTGAATTATCAGTAATTAAGAATAAATCTCAACTGGAATATATATGAAACGCTACTTAATGATAATCACAATATTTACATTAATATTACTCAGTATTACAAATACATATGCACGCTGCTTATTAAATGCAAGACAAATTAGCTTAGATATTGAACTTAATAGTATTAACATTAATCCCAATATAAATGAGAAAAAAAGCATTCTTGTTGGCGAGTTCAGACCATTGCAACTCGCCCAACTGATGAATATTAATGAAAATACGCCGCTTCTTAATCCCCATGATTGCTCTCCAACCGGAGAACCTCTTATTTTTATGGGAGATGTATACCCATCTAAACCTGGAAATACGCCTCATGGCACAGGTATGATAACCACAGGAATAGATAATCTCTATTTCTATCTTATTGCCTCTGGAGAAGAAGAAAATATGAAATTACCCACAACAAGCGGCAGTAATTACATTTATAAATATAAAGATGGAATGACATTAAAAGATATAGGAAAAATCAGTGTTTATCTTTACCAAGAAGGGACGTTGCCATCGGGTAAAGTACTCAGGCCAAGAAAGATTGCTATGTTACAGACACTTGCAGGTACAGAATTAATAAGAATAAAAACTAAAAATAACTACACGATAAAAACTCAAACTTGCTCGACAACAACCCCAAGGCCAATGGTAGATTTTGGTAGTGTGAATAGTTATTTATTTAAAGGTATAAGCTCTACTGCGGGTAATGCAGGTTTTAATATCGACATTAAATGTACAGAAAATGTTAAACCAAAAATTACTTTTTCAGGAGAAAAAGTAAATTATGCTCCAGATAGTGTAATTCAATTAAATAACCCCAACAGTAAAAATACAGCTAAAGGAGTTGGTGTACAAATCTTATATATGGGAACAACACCGGTTTCTCTAGAAAATCCGTTGGTTTTCGGATATGCAACAGCAAACACTACCTATACATTACCTTTCATCGCCCGTTATTACCAAACTGATAATAAAATAACAGGTGGAGAAGCTAACGCCACAGCACATTTTACAATTCAATATGAGTGATATTAAGTATAGACTGTAGCATATCTCATTATCTGGATAATGAACATGGAACAGACAGTTATACACACCGCTCAGGCACCGCTGCCAGAATATGGCAATGGCTTTATCACTCGAATCGAGTATGGAACCGTTATTCAATATCCTCAGGTACATCTTTGGCGAACCCGTTTTGATCTGTCACATTATCACGATGAACTGTTCGAACAGTTAGATCTCCCCTTCCCAGCTCAATTAGCCAAAGCTGTCAATAAGCGGCGGGCTGAATATCTGGCAGCACGCTATTGCGCCAGACAACTTTTAGCACAATTAGGGCAACCGGAGTTTAATCTGATCTCAGGCAATGATCGCGCCCCAATCTGGCCTAAGGATATTTGCGGTTCTGTTTCTCATTCAGCTCATTGTGCAATTGTACTGGCAGCACCGCAAACGAATAACAGATTAATTGGTGTCGATATCGAAACTATTGTCAGCCGTCAAAATGTGGATGAACTCACAACAATGATCGTGAATGACAGAGAAATACAACTCCTGAAACATTGTCATTTGCCCCTTGAACAGGCGTTTATCCTCGCTTTTTCGGTAAAAGAAAGCTTGTATAAAGCGCTTTATCCACAAGTAAAAAGGTTCTTTGGCTTTGAAGCGGCTGAAATTACTGCCCTGTCCCTCGAAAATAATGCAATAACATTAGTGTTGCGGGAAACACTCCCCCCTCATTATCTGGCAGGTACAGTATTCCGTGGGCAATTTATTATCTATCCACAGGAAATATTAACGCTGATTATTCAATAGTCCAAAATAATAATTGCTGATACCGTCCCTGATCAGCAATTTTACTATTATTCATCATCATAATTCTGAATAAAATTTTTATTTCGTTTCCTTATCCTTATTTCCCGGTGAGTTCTTACCAACAGCAATTAACTCCTCCAACAATACTGAAAGCTGAACCATCTTCTCCGGCGAAAAGGCTTTTTCAATGGCCTGATATCCCTGTTCCACCTGCTCTTTCGCCTTTTCATAAAGTTTCTGACCATCCTGCGTCAAAGAGACATAAAGTTTGCGCTGGTCATTCATCGGTTTAAGACGAAAAATCAATCCATCACGTTCCATGCGAGTCAATATCCCAGTCAAACTTGGACGAAGAATACAGGTCTGGCAGGATAAATCATAAAAATCAATTGACCGGCTATCAGACAGCACGCGAATAATACGCCACTGCTGTTCAGTCAAATTATGACTCTTAAGGATTGGGCGGAAAAAACCCATCGCAGTTTCCCGCGCCTGAAGTAATGCAATTGTCAGAGATTCATGCATGGGTAATGGAGGCTCTCATCTTAGTTAATCACTGATTTACTCTCTGTCGAGAGCGTCTATGTCACTATAACCACAGTAAAAAGACTAGCACGTCACTCCACCAACCTCAAAGAAAAAATCATAAAAATATTAATAAGTAAACAAAAATAAACCCTGAAAACGAGGTCAATAAAAAGTTAATACAGTAGTAATAATTTTATTTTGAAAAATATTAACATGTTGATTAATAATGATAAAAAACAAATTTAGCAGAGATATTGTTACTGAGATCACAATTAAAATTAACAAATACGTTAACATATTGCAACAAATTGATTTATAGTTTATTAATATATTAATAAATACATCTTAAAGCTGTCTGTTTAAGCCCAGAGGAGTCGTTAATGAAAGGCACTGTCTTCGCCGTAGCCCTCAACCATCAGAGCCAGGTCGATTTCTGGCATGACTCATTTCAGCAAGCACCTTATAACACCCTGCCTAAGACCCCGGTATGGTTTATCAAACCGCGGAATACCGTTATCACCTCCGGGGACGTTATTCCCCATCCTGCGGGGGAGGAGGTGCAGAGCGGCGCAACACTGGCACTGGTGATAGGTAAAACTGCCCGTAAAGTTGCCGCTGAAAACGCAGCCGAATATATCGCAGGTTATGCATTAGCCAATGAAGTCAGCCTGCCTGAAACGGCGTTCTATCGCCCGGCCATTAAAGCGAAATGTCGTGACGGTTTTTGCCCTATAGGTCAAATGATCAATCCTGAATCCACTGATGCGCTGGACATCATTACTGAAATCAATGGTCAGGAAGTTGATCGCTGGTCAACAACCGATCTGGTGCGTCCAGCAGCGGAATTAGTCGCAGCATTAAGTGATTTCGTCACCCTGAAAGAAGGTGATGTGATCTTGCTTGGCACTCCGCATCAACGGGTTTCCATCAAACCAGGTGATAATGTGGTTATTCAGGCAGCAGGTTTCCCATCGCTGGAGAATCGGGTTGTGCAGGCAGGAGAAAAAGCATGAAACACGCAAGAGTTCGTTATCAGGGTCAGGATCTGAATGTGACGGTTGATGATCAGGAAAATGTCTGCCTGCCGGATGGCAGCAAAGTCAGCAGTGAATCCGTTCAATGGCTGCCCCCCGCAGATGGAACTCTGTTTGCCCTCGGTCTGAACTATGCCGATCACGCCACTGAACTTGAATTTAAGCCACCGGAAGAACCACTGGTTTTTATCAAGGCATCCAATACGCTGATCGGCCATCGTCAGGTTTCCGTTCGCCCGGATAATGTGGAATACATGCATTATGAATCCGAGCTGGTGGTTGTCATCGGCAAGACCGCCCATAAAGTCGCCAAAGAACAGGCGATGGATTACGTTGCCGGATACACCGTTTGTAACGACTATGCGATCCGTGACTATCTGGAAAACTATTATCGCCCTAACCTCCGGGTAAAAAGCCGCGACACCCTGACCCCCATTGGCCCGTGGATCATTGATAAAGAAGATGTCCCGGATCCACATAATCTGGCATTAAGCACCTGGGTCAATGGTGAACTGCGTCAACGCGGCACCACCACCGATCTGATCTTCGATATCCCATTCCTGATCGCCTATCTGAGCGACTTTATGACGCTGCAACCGGGAGACATGATCGCCACCGGGACACCCAAAGGGTTGTCTGATGTCGTACCGGGAGATGAAGTTATTGTTGAGGTTGAAGGCGTTGGACGTCTGGCCAACCGTATTGTCAGCCAGCAAGAATATGAGGATAGCCTGTCATGACGATGATTAATCATTGGATCAACGGCAAAAACGTCAGCAGTAAAGAGTATTTTGCAACCACCAACCCAGCTAGCGGTGAAGTGCTGGCTGAAGTGGCTTCCGGTGGTCAGGAAGAGATTGATCAAGCGGTAGCCGCGGCAAAAGCAGCTTTCCCCAAATGGGCTGATCTGCCGATGAAAGAACGCGCACGCCTGATGCGCCGTTTGGGTGAGCTAATTGATGAGAATGTGCCTGAAATCGCGGCAATGGAAACCAAAGACACCGGTTTGCCTATTCATCAAACGCAAAATGTCCTGATCCCACGCGCTTCTCACAACTTCAACTTCTTTGCTGAGATTTGTCAGCAAATGAATGGCCGGACCTATCCGGTTGACGACAAGATGCTCAACTATACGCTGGTGCAGCCAGTCGGTGTTTGTGCGCTGATTTCGCCGTGGAATGTGCCATTTATGACCGCGACCTGGAAAGTCGCACCTTGTCTGGCGCTGGGTAACACCGCGGTGCTGAAAATGTCAGAACTCTCGCCATTAACCGCAAACCGCCTGGGAGAACTGGCGCTGGAAGCCGGCATCCCTGCCGGTGTTTTAAACGTAGTGCAAGGATACGGCGCTACTGCCGGTGATGCATTAGTGAAACATCACGATGTTCGGGCGGTCTCTTTTACCGGCGGTACTGCAACTGGCCGCCAGATCATGAAAAATGCCGGTCTGAAAAAATACTCAATGGAGCTGGGCGGTAAATCGCCGGTTCTGATCTTCGAAGACGCCGATATTGAACGTGCGCTGGATGCCGCTCTGTTCACCATTTTCTCTATCAATGGTGAACGTTGTACCGCCGGTTCACGCATTTTTATTCAAGCAAGCATCTACCCTGAATTTGTGCAACGTTTTGCCGAACGTGCGAATCGTCTGCGGGTTGGCGATCCACAAGATCCAGGCACGCAGGTTGGTGCGCTTATCAGCAAACAGCATTGGGAAAAAGTCTCCGGTTACATCCGTCTGGGCATCGAAGAAGGGGCAACGCTGCTGGCAGGCGGCCCAGATAAACCCACTGATTTGCCGGAACACCTGAAAGGCGGCAACTTCCTACGCCCAACAGTTCTGGCGGATGTCGATAACCGTATGCGCGTTGCGCAGGAAGAGATCTTCGGCCCTGTCGCGTGCCTGTTGCCATTCAAAGATGAAGCAGAAGGTCTGCGCCTGGCAAACGACGTGGAATATGGTCTGGCTTCTTACATCTGGACTCAGGATGTCAGCAAAGTATTGCGCCTGGCCCGTAATATTGAAGCAGGCATGGTATTCGTCAATACCCAGAATGTCCGCGACCTGCGCCAGCCATTCGGCGGAGTGAAAGCCTCTGGTACCGGTCGTGAAGGCGGTGAATACAGTTTTGAAGTGTTTGCAGAGATGAAAAACGTCTGTATCTCTATGGGGGATCATCCAATCCCGCGTTGGGGGGTATAACGGTTTCATCAGCGTTAACCACGGCGGACTCCGGTTCGCCGTCCTGATATCAAATGAGGATTTTATGGGTAAGTTAGCGTTAGCGGCCAAAATTACACATGTGCCATCAATGTATCTTTCTGAACTGCCGGGAAAACATCATGGTTGCCGTCAGGGAGCCATTGACGGGCACAAAGAGATCAGCCGTCGTTGCCGTGAAATGGGTGTTGATACGATTATCGTGTTTGATACCCACTGGCTGGTAAACAGTGCCTATCACATCAATTGCGCCGACCATTTTTCCGGTATTTACACCAGTAATGAATTGCCACATTTCATCCGCGATATGAGTTATGAATATGACGGCAACCCTGAATTGGGACAAATGATCGCGGAAGAGGCGCGCAATATGGGGGTTCGCGCTCAGGCACATGAAATCCCAAGCCTGACACTGGAATACGGCACGTTGGTACCAATGCGTTACATGAATAGTGACCGGCATTTTAAAATCATCTCTATCTCCGCGTTCTGTACTGTTCATGCTTTTGAGGACAGTCGTCGTCTTGGGGAAGCCATTCTGAAAGCGATTGAGAAATATGACGGCACAGTTGCGGTGCTGGCCAGTGGCTCTCTTTCTCACCGTTTTATTGATGATCAGCGCGCGGAAGAGGGCATGAACAGCTACACCCGCGAATTTGATGAACAGATGGATCGCCGGGTGGTACAGCTTTGGAAAGAGGGTAAATTCAAAGAGTTCTGCAAGATGCTGCCGGAATATGCGGATTACTGCTACGGCGAAGGCAATATGCACGATACCGTGATGCTGCTGGGCCTGCTCGGTTGGGATAAATATGGTGGTAAAGTGGAATTCCTGACCGAACTGTTCCCCAGTTCCGGTACCGGGCAAGTCAACGCGGTATTCCCGTTGCCTGATGACATTACCGATGAGCAAGCCACAGCCTGATTTGGAGTCACCTATGCCACATTTTTATGCTGAATGTACGGAAAATATCCGTGAACAAGCCAATCTGCCAGCGCTGTTTGCTAAAGTGAATCAAGCACTGGCGGATACCGGCATTTTTCCATTAGCAGGAATACGCAGCCGTGCTGTCTGGCTGGATACCTGGCACATGGCTGACGGTGAACATGATTACGCTTTCGTCCATATGACGCTAAAAATCGGCGCCGGACGCAGCCTTGAAAGTCGTCAACAGGTTGGCGAGATGCTGTTCAGCCTGATCAAAGAACATTTTGCCTCACTGATGGCACAGCGTTACCTCGCCCTCTCTTTTTCGATGGAAGAATTGGACCCGGTACTGAACTACAAACAAAACAACGTTCACGCTTTGTTTCGTAAGGAATAGTGATGCCGAAGCCCTTTAATCAACATCCCCCGCGCTGGCTGATCCCGTTATTGGGTGCGCTGGTGGCATTCGGGCCTTTGTCGATTGATATGTACCTGCCAGCCTTGCCGGAAATGGCAAGGCAATTACAGGCGACACAAGGGCAGATGCAATATACTCTGGGCGCATTTTTCGCCGGTTTTTGCATTGGAATGCTGTTATATGGCCCATTGAGCGACCGTTTAGGACGCAGAAAGCTGTTGCTCAGTGGCATGGCGTTATTCGTCATCGCCAGTGGGGCGTGTACATGGGTAACGCAAGTTGAACATTTGATTTTACTGCGTGCATTACAGGCATTTGGCAGCGGCGCGGCGGTTGTTATGGCCCGAGCCATCGCCCGTGATATCTATCGCCCTGCGGAATTACCCCGAGTGCTGTCACTGATGACGCTGGTGACAATGATAGCGCCACTTATCGCCCCCTTACTCGGTGGCTTACTGTTAACCTATTTCAACTGGCAGGCCATATTTATTTTACTGACGCTGGTCGGTTGTATCAGTGGGTTACTATTATTATTTTTGTTGCCGGAAACGCTGCCTGCCAATAATGACGGCGGAAAACTTATCACCGCGTTTAAAAACTACGGCAAATTGCTGGCTGACCGTGAAGCAATGGCAACCATCGGCACATTGTCATTCACCTGCGCCGCCATGTTCGCTTTTATCAGTGGTTCGCCTTTCGTCTATATCAATTACTTTCAGGTTCCGGCGAACTACTACGGATTACTGTTCGGCTGTAATGCACTGGGCATGATAGTGATGGTGCTGATCAATGTTCGGTTACTGAAATTTTATAACCTTTCCGGCCTGTTATTTATCCAAACCAGCGCTCAATTACTGTTTGGTATTTTACTGGTTATTTTTTATCAGCAAAATCTGACTGTTATCGTTATTTTGGTCATGCTAGTAATCTCGCTGGTTAATGCCATTGGTACTAACGGCCTCTCCCTATTGCTTCAACATCGTGGTCAACTTGCCGGCAGCGCCAGCGCACTCGCTATCTCTTCGCAATTCGCGATGGCGGCGCTCGCCAGCGTTGCCGTCTCTTTATTACAAGATGAAACCCCTTTTGCTATGGCCCTTGTGATGGCCGTTTGCGCCGGGTTGAGTTGGTTATGCCAGCTACTGGCAACTTCTCACCAACAGACGCAACTCATCCAAGTGTTTTCAGGAGAAAAAAACAATGACAAATAATGTGAATACAGAACTATTGCGCCAGCAAGCTTATATCAATGGGCAATGGATCGATGCCGATAACAAAGTCACATTCAAGGTGACTAACCCGGCAAATGGCGAGGTTATTGCACACGTCAGTAATATGGGTGCGGCGGAAACAGAACGGGCAATTGCCGCCGCTCAACAAGCCCTGCCTGCCTGGAGAGCAATGACCGCCAAACAACGCAGCCAGCTTCTGCAACGCTGGTTTCGGTTAATGATGGAGAATCAACAGGCTCTGGCAGCATTGTTGAGTCTGGAGCAAGGGAAACCGCAGGCGGAAGCGATGGGAGAGATCGCTTATGGCGCCAGTTTCATTGAGTGGTTTGCCGAAGAAGGTAAACGTACCTATGGTGAAACGATCCCAAGCCCGCTGCCCGGTCGCCGGATCATCACGATCAAACAACCTATCGGCGTTGTCGCTGCTATTACGCCGTGGAACTTCCCTAATGCCATGATTGCCCGCAAAGTTGGCCCGGCATTGGCCGCTGGCTGTACTGTGGTACTGAAACCTGCCGCAGAAACACCACTTTCAGCTCTGGCTTTAGCCGCGTTGGCTGAACAAGCGGGCATCCCCGCTGGCGTACTGAATGTTGTCACGGGAAAAGATGCTAAGGCTATCGGCGGTGTTATGACCCAAAGCCCGATTGTGCGCAAACTCTCGTTTACCGGCTCAACTGGTGTCGGCAAATTACTGATGGCCCAAAGCGCCGATACGGTGAAAAAGCTATCACTGGAACTGGGCGGCAATGCGCCATTTATCGTTTTCGATGACGCGGATATTGATGCCGCTGTGCAGGGCGCACTTACCGCTAAATTCCGCAACAGCGGTCAAACATGCGTTTGCGCTAACCGTATCCTGGTTCAGGAAACCATTTATGACACCTTTGCAGAACGTTTGGCACAAGCAGTCAATACGTTGCAGGTTGGCCCAGCCAGCGACGTCAAATCACAGCAAGGCCCGCTGATCAATCAAGCAGCTGTCGATAAAGTGCAAGAACACCTCAGTGATGCCGTTTCTCATGGTGCACGCATACTGGCTGGCGGTAAATCACACGCTCTGGGCGGTTTATTCTTCGAACCTACCGTGCTGGTTGACGTCACTGAATCCATGCTTATCTCCCGTGAGGAAACATTCGGGCCTATCGCACCCCTCTTCAAATTCCGTGATGAAGCAGAAGCCATTCATCTGGCAAATGATACTGAATTCGGCCTGGCGGCTTATTTTTATTCCCGTGATATCGGCCGGATCTACCGTGTGGCTGAAGCGCTGGAAAGCGGCATGGTCGGCATCAATGAAGGTTTAATTTCTAATGAAGTCGCTCCATTTGGCGGCATTAAACAATCAGGGCTGGGGCGCGAAGGTTCGCGTTACGGCATCGAAGATTATCTGGAAGTGAAATATCTCTGCTTTGGTGGCATAGAGGACACAGGAGCTTAACCGCATGTTACAGAAAGAAGTCGTATCACAGGTTGCACACCGTCTGCATCAGGCAGAGAAAAGTCGTGAGCAAATACGCCAGATCTCGTTGGATCACCCTGAAATCACCATTGACGACGCTTATGCCATTCAGCGTGAATGGGTGAATTTGAAAATTGCGGAAGGTCGCGTACTCAAAGGCCACAAAATTGGCCTGACCTCCAAAGCCATGCAAGCCAGTTCACAAATCAGCGAACCAGACTATGGCGCTCTGCTGGATGATATGTTTTTCCCTGATGGCAGCGATATTCCATGCGACCGCTTTATTGTGCCTCGTATTGAAGTCGAACTGGCATTCATCCTGGCAAAACCGCTGCGTGGCCCGAATTGCACCCTGTTTGATGTTTACAATGCAACAGATTACGTCATTCCGGCGCTGGAATTGATCGACGCTCGTTGCCACAACATCGATCCGGAAACCCAACGCCCGCGCAAAGTGTTCGATACGATTTCTGACAATGCCGCCAACGGCGGTGTGATTATGGGCGGTCGTCCGATTAAGCCAGACCAGTTTGATCTGCGCTGGATCAGCGCCCTGCTCTATCGCAATGGCGTGATTGAAGAATCCGGCGTCGCGGCAGCGGTACTTAATCACCCGGCTAACGGTGTTGCATGGTTAGCAAACAAACTGGCGCCACATGACGTTCAACTTGAAGCAGGGCAAATCATCCTTGGCGGATCTTTTACCCGCCCGGTTCCGGCACGTAAAGGGGATACTTTCCATGTGGATTACGGCCCACTCGGCTCCATCAGTTGCCGTTTCGTTTAAGGGGGAAAAATATGGATCGATTAACCAACAAATTTAAACAGGCGTTAAAAGCAGGCCATCCACAAATCGGCTTATGGCTGGGGCTTTGCAGCTCCTACAGCGCAGAATTAGTGGCCGGAGCCGGTTTCGACTGGCTATTGATCGATGGCGAACATGCGCCGAACAACGTTCAGACTATTCTGAACCAATTGCAAGCAGTCGCACCTTATCCAAGCCATCCCATTGTACGCCCGCCTTGGAATGATCCAGTGATCATCAAGCAATTGCTGGATGTGGGCGCCCAAACCTTACTCATACCCATGATACAAAACGCCGAACAGGCTTACGAAGCGGTTCGCGCCACCCGTTACCCACCGGAGGGTATTCGTGGCGTGGGCAGCGCTCTGGCAAGAGCTTCCCACTGGAACCGGATTCCTGATTACCTGCATCGCGCCAACGATGAAATATGCGTTCTGGTTCAGGTAGAAACCCGTGAAGCACTGCGTAACTTGCCGGAGATTCTTAAAGTAGACGGTGTGGATGGTGTTTTTATCGGCCCGGCGGATCTCAGTTCCGATATGGGTTTTACCAATAATCCACATCACCCCGAAGTGAAAGCAGCAATTGAGCAAGCGATCGCTCAAATCAAAGCGGCGGGTAAAGCACCGGGTATTCTGATGTCAGCACCCGATGTTGCCGAACATTACCTGAAACTCGGCGCGTTGTTTGTCGCTGTTGGTATTGACACAACGTTACTGGCTCGGGCGGCAGAAGCGCTGGCAGCACGGTTTGGCGCCGTTAAAGACCTTCCGACAGCACCTGTATCCAGTGTTTATTAATCTCAGCAATCACAATATTAACAACCGATTACCCGATAAGCTTTTTATTTCCTAAACAACGTAATACACATAAAACAGTAAATTAAGGAAAATGACAATGAGCGATTCATCCACTGCCGCGCAACAGCCGGATCTCCCGGCGGGTCAACATAAACAGCTAACGGCACAACAGCAATCCGTCATTAACAAGCTATTCCGTCGCCTGATCATTTTCCTGTTCGTCTTATTTGTATTCTCGTTTCTGGATCGAATTAATATCGGGTTTGCCGGCCTGACCATGGGCAAAGATCTTGGATTGAACGCGACGATGTTCGGTCTGGCAGCAACGCTGTTTTATGCGACTTATGTCATCTTCGGTATTCCCAGCAATATCATGCTCAGTATTGTCGGGGCGCGACGCTGGATAGCCACGATCATGGTGCTCTGGGGGATCTCCTCCACGGCCACCATGTTCGCCACCGGACCAACCAGTCTGTACATCTTACGTATGCTGGTCGGTATCGCCGAAGCGGGTTTCGTGCCGGGTATCTTGGTCTATCTGACTTACTGGTTCCCGGCTTACTACCGCGCCCGTGCCAATGCGCTGTTTATGGTGGCAATGCCGGTGACCATGGCGTTTGGCTCTCTAGCTTCCGGTTACATTCTGGCAATGGATGGCCTCCTGAACCTTCATGGTTGGCAATGGCTATTCCTGCTGGAAGGTTTTCCTTCGGTATTACTGGGAATTATCGTTTGGTTCTATCTTGATGATTCACCAAAGCGAGCCAAATGGCTGACAGATGAAGATAAAAAATGCTTACAAGAGATGATGGATAACGACCAACCTGCTCCGGTTCAACCGGCAGGCTCATCAACTCATCAGGCCATGCAAAAACGCAGTATATGGCATGAGATTTTCACGCCGATCATGCTGATGTATACCCTGTCCTATTTCTGTCTGACCAACACACTGAGCGCGATTAATATCTGGACGCCACAGATTGTGCAGAGCTTCAATCAGGGCAGCAGTAACATCACGATCGGTATTCTGACCGCCATTCCTCAGTTTTGTACCATTATCGGGATGGTTTACTGGAGCCGCCGTTCCGACCGATTACAAGAACGTAAAATGCATACCGCTCTGCCCTATCTGTTCGCTGCCGTGGGCTGGATATTGACCTCACTGACCAGCCACAGTCTCATTCAGTTGATTGGGATTATTATGGCTTCAACCGGTTCATTTACCGCAATGGCGGTCTTCTGGACAACGCCGGATCAAGCTATCAGCTTACGCGCAAGAGCGATCGGCATTGCAGTTATTAGCGCCACAGGTAACATAGGTTCGGCACTCAGCCCGTTATTAATCGGCTGGCTGAAAGATCAAACAGGGAGCTTTAATACGGGTCTCTATTTTGTTGCCGGATTACTGGTCATTGGTGCAGCCATTATTTGTGCGATCCCAATGAAACATGCCAGACCGAGAGCAACAACGTAATTTTCAATAATAAAGGAAAAACCTCATGACCGGGCCTATCATTGCCAATATTGATATCAGCAAAGATTATGATGAGACCCAAGGCACAGATGATGTGCATTACCAAACTTTTGGCCGAATGGCGGCATTTTTCGGTCGTGATATGCAAGCTCATCGTCATGACGGTTTCTTCCAGCTTCATTTTTTGATCACCGGTCATATTGAATTGCAATTGGACGATCAACACTATTCTGTACAGGCACCGCTGTTTATCCTGACGCCGCCCTCCGTTCCTCATGCTTTCTTTACTCAGGATGACAGTGACGGATATGTACTTACCGTGCGGCAGGAATTAATATTGCCGCTATTAGAATCCCTCTATCCTGCCAACAAAGATATTCTGGATATTCCGGCTATTTGCTTATCTGTCGCAGATAAACCGGAAGAGCTGGAAGCTTTTAACCATTACTGGGCGTTAATAGCCCGTGAATCATCCAATAACTTTATCGGGCGGACGCAATCACTGACATTTTTAGCGCAAGCGCTATTTACCCTGCTATTGCGCAATATTCCCCTTGATGACCACCCCGTTAATGGGATGCGGGGAGAAATTAGATTATTTCAGCGATTTAACCAATTAATAGACAACTATTATCGTAATCATCTTTCCGTACCGGAATATGCCTATAAGCTAGGAATTACCGAATCGCGGTTAAAAGACATGTGTCGTCGGTTTGCCAATCGCCCACCTAAACGATTAATTTTCGACCGTCAATTACGTGAAGCCAAACGGTTATTACTATTCAGTGATTGCGCTGTATTTGAAGTTGCTTATCAGCTTGGATTCAAAGATCCCGCCTATTTTGCCCGCTTTTTTAATCGATTAGTTGGCTGTTCTCCCAGCCTTTGGCGGGAAAAAAATACTCGCGAAACATAAACACCAATACTATTTATAGCAAGATAGGCACTTTTTATTCTAACCATAAGGAAAATATGAAACTTGAAAATTTTAATATCAGCCAGAAACTTTTACTTTAAACTACAAATGAGGTGATGATTACTACGCTATCTATTTTTCAAATCTTTATATTTTCTACTATCAGCTCACCCCAGATTTAATCATTTTTGTTACAAAACCTCTTCCCAGAATTAAAATTATGAATATACTGGAGTTATACGACTTACTGGAACTATTAAGGATAAGTTAATGGCGACCGGAGTGCCGATATAGATAAATTTATTCAAGAAAAGGAAATGACATATGAAAAATCCTTACTATGCGGCAGATGAATGCGGATCCTTGAGTTCTGATGCAACGTTCTTTATGTGCTATAAATGGCACGCCGAAAGTTCACATTATGTA
>NZ_JAJAFX010000041.1:0-46565 GCF_025384845.1 Photorhabdus temperata
CTGGTTAACTCTTTCAAATTAACCCCAACGCCATCCTCAGTGGCGACCAGCCGGATTTTATTGGCATACATGCCGCCCAACGCTTTGGTATCAATGGCTAATTGCGGTTTAGCGCCTTCTCCGGTGAGAGAATTAACCGTGCCGTCTTTTAGGTTGATGCGGTTGGTCCCTTGCGTCAGTGACAGGGTGTTGGCCTGAATTTTTCCATTTAATTCCGTCGCCCGGCTGATGATATCGACATAATCCGTTGCCTTGCCATCCAGCCCTTTGCCGCCGATGGTGATTTGGCCTTGTTTAACTTCTAACTTTTCCTTTTCTTAAATTAAGTGTGACAAAGTCAGTGATGCTGACCAAATTGTGACGCAGCGCTGTCCATTGTTGTTGAGTGATCGTTTCCTGATCCGCCGGGCTGACAGGGATTGAAGCTGGTGCCAGTGCGGAAATTGCCGGCAGGGTAAGTGCTGCCAGGCTCCGGTGATAAAACGATAATCTTTCCATAGAGAATATTGATAATTTTATAGTGTCATCATTAAACTATTCTAATGTGGAATTATTTATCTGTCTGAATGGGTAGTATGAAATGTGATCAAGATCGGGTTCTTTAATCCTGACAATGGGGAATGAGATATATTAAATGCTAAAAAAAGGCGATAAGGCTGGAGATGTTATATTCTTTTAGCCGTGATAGTCGAAACGCTGAACGTCAACAATCTGAAAGCCCTATCGGGCTTTCAGAAAATGTTTTGGTTAAACAATTCTAAGATCATTCCTGCTTCGCAATTAATTTAATTTGCAGTCGATACGTAATCAACGATGCAAGTTCCGACAGCGGTTTATCGCTTAACAGCAACTCCAGCGGGATATCCAAGCGTAGTTGTTTGTTGATTTTTTGTACCAACATCAAGCCATTCAATGAATCAATACCGTTGTCGGTCAAGGGTAGATCAGGATGGAAAACCTCTGCTTGTGTCCCGGCAATCTCACTGCAAAAAGTCTGTAACAGGCTGACAACATCATCCAGATTATTCACCGCAAGTGCTGCATCTGCGGGTAAAGACTGAACCACACTTTCCTGCCGGATATCCCGCAATAGCGCCAAATGACGCATTTGACTAGCGAGTAAACTTGACCAATCCGCCAGGAACGGCACCAGTTGCGGCTCAATACGGGCAAACAAGCGATCTAAAATGGCTAATCCCTCCTCTGAACCGAATGGCTGTAAGCCACTGTTTTCCAGTATTGGTAGCGTTCGACTATCCCGCAAAGCGATCCCCGCCGCCCATGGTCCCCAATTAAGGCTTAACGCAGGTAAACCTTGCTGACGCCGCAAATAGGCCAGACTATCCAACATGGCATTAGCCGCTGCATAAGATGCCATGCCAGGCAAAGCCAATAATGCACCCAATGAGGAAAACATAACGAAATGTTCTAAAGGTGTATCGGCCAACGCTTGATGCAATGTCCAGGCGGCTAATGCTTTGGCAGCAAATACTCTATCAAACGCTTGGGGGCTCAATTCACGATACCCCTGATCTTCAACATGGGCGGCACAATGAATCACTCCACGCATCGGCTGGCTGGCCTGTTGTCGATATCGTGTCAGATGAGCGACGGTCATTTCCTCATCACCGAGATCAATCGGCAAATAATCAGCCTCAACCCCCTGTTGGTGCAGCATTTCCAGTAACGCCTGATCCTCTGTATTAAGAGTATGACGACGCCCAACCAATAGCAGGTGACGAGCACCATGCTGTACCATCCAGGGAATCAACTGACGCCCCATATCACCAAAAGCACCAGTCAGTAAATAGCAGCCATCCGGACGAAAACGCACTGGCGGTAGCGCTGGTATTTCAGGCAATGGCACAAGACGCAATACATAACGTTGATGATGGCGCAGAGCCAATTGATCCTCGCCATCATCCGCCAATAGCGCATCCCACCATTCGGCTGGAGCAGTGGTATTGTCAATATCCAATAATCCACCCCACAATGCAGTCACTTCCTGTTGACCAATAACCCGCATCATTCCCCATAATGCTGCGGCAAACGGATCAGGCAGATCCTGCTCAGTGACTTGATGAGCACATTGAGTCGCTATCCACAAACGCGGCTTCACAGATCGCTCAGCCAGCGCTGTGCACAAATGGATTAAAGAATGATAAGCCATCCGCGGAGCCTGCAATGGCCAGAGGATCAATATTCTTTCAGTCTCTGTGGGAAGAGCGCCAACTAGCTCCTGAACTTTCTGATAACTATCAGGCAAACCAGAATGCAACGAAGCATACCCACCACGGCGTTGCAACTCATCAGCCAATTCTCCTGCCAGAGCATTTTCACCCCCCAAGATAGCCCATTGCGTCACAGACTCTGTTGATGGCTGAGATAACAATTTACGCCACTGTGGTTGGCCTACCACCAGATTGTTAAGCCTGGAGGACAAACTGTTTTTTCTATTACCGACAAGCTGAACGCAAAACCCGCTGATCTGGCAAAGCAATATGCCACTGTCAGTATAAACATCGATATCACCAAACAACTGTTGTTGTGTCTGCTGAGTATTTCGGGCATGCACTCGAACCCGGCCCGATAATTTACCATTGATACGCAAATGCTGAATGCTCACCGGAATACGAAAATCGCCGGCAGGGATTGGGGCGTGAATATCAGCAGACTGAATCACTAACAATGATTGGAAGATACCATCCAAGGCCGCAGGGTGAAAACCCATTCCCTCTGGTGCAGGCGGCAATTCAATCTCACAGATTGTTTCTCCTTCACCGATAAACGCATGGCACAGAGTACGAAACACGCCACTATAGCTGAAATGCAGATGTTGGAATGCCTGATACAACATTTCTTGGTTCCGCATGCCAGGATAGCGCTTATTTGCAGCCAACGGAGGAATAGTGCAAGCCGTAGCGCCCGGAACAACGATATTCACCTGTGCACTGGCGGCAAGTTGGTACTGTGCACCCTCGTCCAGATGACGGGTAATATAGACCTGTACTTCCATCCGTTGACGATCCAACTGGGTTTTTAGCCTGAATTCCATGCCTGATTCCAGCAGTAAAGCCGACTGCAATCCAACATTATCAAGAGCCAATCCAACGCCAGGAAAACAGATACGGGCCGCCGCCAGCATAACTTCGATATAACCGGCGGCCGGAAACATCGCATTCCCCATGACGACATGATCGAGTAACCAAGGCACTTGTTCCACAGCCAGTTCAGCCAGCCAACTCTTGTTACCCGGCAGGGCTTCGCCTAATAGCACACCACTCAATATACGCAGCCGACGGCGACGGCTGATCTCTGGCTCATGCCAATAAGATTGCTGATGCCAAGGGTAGGTTGGCAGATCGATTGCACGAGCTGTCGGCATAAGAGCCCGCCAGTCAGGTTCAACACCGGCTTCAAATAATTGGCCCAATAACTGTGGCCAGTTCTGCCCCGAGCGACAGGCAAACACTTGTCCGCGATAAGGTTTACTCCAATCCTGCAACCCACCACTCAGCAGGGATTGAGGTGAAATCTCAAGAAAATGGTGGAAACCCGCTTTGAGCATATTTTCTACCGCATCGTCAAAACGGAATGGACTGACCACATTGTCAGCCCAATGCTCAGGAATCAACTTATCATTAATTAACTCACCGGTGACGGATGAAAACACCGGCAACAAGGGTTTTGCCGCAGGAACCGTTGCCGCATCCGCAGCCAACCCTGCCCTGATTGACTCCAAATAGGGGGAATGAGAAGCAATTCTATAATTGAGCCGACTACTGGCGATCCTCTGATGCTTTAAGCGTTCAGAAATGGCGGCTAATTCGCTTACAGGCCCAGACAACAAGCAACGATCGGGGCTATTGCGTCCAGCTATCATCACAGTCGGTTTAGTATCCGGGGCAGACAAATGAGGGAGTATCTGCTCCACCGTAGCGGCTACGATCAATAATCCCCCACCTTTATTCAGCACACGTTGCAGATAATGATAACGCTGGTGTAAAAGTGTCAGCGCCTGCGTCAAATCATAAATTCCCGCCAGATAACAGGCCGCCATTTCACCAGAACTATGACCCAGTAATGCCGCTGGTCTGAACCCCCACTTCTGCAACTGCGCAGCCATTGATACCTGAACTGCAAACTGCATTGGCGGCTCTATCAACTCATCGGCAGAGATCAATGCAGCATATAAGGAAGGTGCAGCAAACCCCGTCCAAATTGCTTCGCAACGCTTGAACTGCTCAGTAAACTCAGGAAATTGCTGGAACCAAGCTACAGAATCTTTCCAAACTTCACTGCCAATGCCAGCAAATATCCAAGCCAAACGATCTACTTTTTTACCGTTACGCTGCGACGGTACATTCAGATTAGTTAACTGTTGTTGCAATTGTTTTCGATTACTGAATGCAACCCCTTTACGCAACGGAAAACAGTGACGAGTCGTCGCCAAGCTATAGCACAGATCATCAAGGGCAATATCTGGCTTTTGTTGCAGCAAATCGGCAATATTTTGCGCCTGCTGTTTCAGGGAAAATTCAGATTGTGCAGACAACGGCAACATGAAAGCCTGCTCTTCCCTCGCCTGAAATTGTCTGGAAGGCGCTGTATTATTGCTCAATACCACATGGACATTCGTCCCGCCAAAACCAAAGGAATTGACCCCTGCAATAACCCTGCCTTCAGGCAACGACGTTAACTGCCGGGGGATTTGCAAGCCTAATTCGGCAAAATGGATATAGGGATTAGGCGGATCTGTATGTAGATTGCCCGGCACTTGTCCCCGCTGTAAACACAATACCGCTTTAATCAATCCAGCAATACCCGCAGCGGCTTCCGTATGACCAATCACGGATTTACAGGCGCCGATCAGCAATGGGCGATCTGTCGGTTCTGGGCGGCATACCCGCCCCAGAGCCTCTGCTTCTATCGGATCACCTACCGCCGTCCCAGTACCATGAGCCTCAATATAATCAATCTCTTCTGGAGCAATCCCCGCCTGAATACAAGCTGCACGGATCACCTGTTGCTGCGCGGTACTGCTCGGTTGAGTGATGGTAGAAGTCCGGCCATCCTGATTTGCAGCTGAACCGTGGATCACGGCTAATATAGGATCACCATCCTGCAAAGCCGCGCTCAAGGGTTTCAACAAAACAGCGCCAATCCCTTCACTACGCACATAACCATCAGCGTTAGCTGAAAAACTGTGGCAACGATTGGTAAGCGATAAAAATCCGGTACGGCTTTCTACTACCGAAAAATCAGGCATCAGCATCAACTGGCTCCCACCCGCCAACGCCAGTTGTGATTCTCCACGGCGCAAACTGTCGCAAGCCAGATGTACTGCCAACAAGGACGATGAACAAGCGCTGTCGATGGTCAAGGACGGCCCCTGAAAATCAAATGCATGGGAGATACGGTTTGACAGCATGGTTCCCATTGCACCCGTTGAAGTATAACCCGTTGCCTGGCGTAAATCGGTAAATTGCAAGTGCATATAATCATGAGTGAAAGCACCGATATACACACCAACCGCCTGACCTGCCAACGATTTTGGCGGTATCCTTGCACGCTCCAGTGTTTCCCATGTCACCTGCAACATCAAACGATGTTGTGGATCGATAAAAGGCGCTTCTGTATTACTGATATCAAACACTGCCGCATCAAAGCCGGCCACATCAGCGATAAATCCTCCCTCGCGCGCCACCATTCGTCCCGGCAGATTACGATCCCGGGAACTATAAGCCTGTGTTGACCAACGTTCAGGCGGCACGGGGGTAATAGCATCACTTGAACCACACAACAGATGCCAAAATTCCTCTGGGGAGCTGACTCCCCCCGGAAAACGGCAACCCATGCCGATAATGGCAATCGGCATATTGTTACTTTTCATCATATTGATATCCATAGTGATATTTTTTACTCCGCTGGATTGTTTACCAGATTATTGTGCGAAGATCTGAACCCATCGCCCTCATTGATAATCGTTCAGACCAGTCTGATTGCTGCACCACTAGGCATTAGGTTTCCGTTCATGACCGTTGATATATATCTTGCCGCAGTCACCGTCATCGCCAAATTCTCCTTTCGAACCATCCATACCCGTATCTCCTTGTACACCCCCCCTACCGTTGGGCCCTTGTTTATTTGCACAGGCTCCGGAAGAGTTTCCTCTATGAGGATCTCCAGGAGACCCGCCATTTCGGCCAAACCCGCTTTTCCCACCTTCCCCGCCAAGCCCGCCAAATGACGCAACATCAAGTATTGGATTACCGTCAGAGAAATTAATATAGACGTTACCACTGTCCCCACCTTTCCCCCCATTACCCCCCTTCCCTCCATTTCCTCCTGGCCCCCCATTTCCTCCACACCCAGGAACACACCACTGGTAATCCCCGGATGTTCTCACTGCCCCCCCATTACCGCCATGCCCCCCACGGCCCCCCATACCGCCATGTCCACCATTACCACCGTTACCCCCTTTCGATAGCGCCCGTATTAACCCAGTAAGAGATTGAGCATTCACAGTCATGTCATTTACATTTCCACCTGGTGCGCCATTCCCCCCGAGTCCTCCGACAGTACCGCTGGTTCCATCAGTACCTGGAGTGCCGTCAAAGTAACAGCCGTTTTTATGTCCCATCCCCTCACTCCCATTGCTGCCATCAGCCCCATCATTTCCTGGCGCACCCTCTAAACCATCGGCGCCATCATGACCTCTACTGACAATGTTCTCTTTTTCAGCGCTTTCATTCCCTATAACATTGTTCGCATTGATGCTGCCACTAGTGTGGTAAATAATTTGACCTCCCGGTTCAAAGATTATCTGGTCATACACCAAGGCAACCGGCTCGCCATAACCCTCTTTATCTTCAACAATCACTGGATTATCTGCGGTCACAGTAATACTTTCGCCACTGTACAGCGCCATCTTCATCGGGAAACGTTTAGCATTAAGAATGTCTTCATAATCTTTGACCAAAGCAGAATTACCATAAATATAGGCCCGAAAGGCTTTGCACAAATCAATATGATTACCCGTAACATTTGCCAGCCGTTCAGCAGAAAACGGTTCCGGCAACGGATGGTGGGGCTCCATTTTGCCAGGGCCATATTCACTGTCAGGCACACCGCCGAGCGCTTTCAGCTCTTGTATGGTTTGTACTGTAAAAAATGCAGGGGGCACAGTCGCTGTCTTCGGATCGTTAGAAAAGATGACCTTGCCGTCAAAATCCGAGGTCTTCAGTTGCTTTGGCTGCCGTTCTATACCAACCAAATGATGATTCTGATGTAATATTGCTAAAGTTTCTGCAACAGTTCTTATTTTATCCACCGGAATTCTCCTGAGTCTAAGTTTATACGTTTAAGATAACTTCATATATCAGTTGTCCATTTGGTCAAGTTCCAAAGTATCTACTGTTATCACTGCGATTGTGACACTAAATAACTCATAGCCAGAATCTTGCCCTTGGCTAATAACCAGATTAGCCATAGCGGAAGCATCGATTTTTTCTGGCAAAGAATTCTGATACTTCAACAGCAGGTATACCAGAAAAATAATTCCTATGAGAATTAATTAGGTAAGTATTTATTCACTTTACAGAAAGCAATTAGATGCAACAATTAAATTACATAATTTTAAACATTAATATAACTTACCACTTTTTTCATTAATTAAAGAGAATATCTCTGTGATACATCACTACCTTTTAATATGTGATAATTAGAAGCTTCAATTTTATATTTATCTCATTAGGTACTATTAGGAAATACAAATAAAAATAGTAAGTATGATTTTATTCTTCAAAAATAACGACAAGACAGAAACCTATAGATATTATTGAATAATGAAATTATGAATGTAATTTAAATTAATGCGGTTAATTCCCCCCTCTCGCGCCACCATTCGCCCTGGCAGATTGCGATAACGATAAGCCTAAGTTGACCCGCGTTCAGGTGGCACTGGAGTATGATATCCATAGTGATATTCTTTACTCCAGTTAGCCGTTTACCAGATTATTGTGCTTACTCATTAACACCATTCGGTCGGGCTGGGAATGCATTTCGGCGGATGAGGTGGCAATCCTGGTGTCATCAATGACTGATAGCTGATACCACTATTCAGTAACTGATAACGCAAACCACTTGGACAAGTGGTGGCATCATTCATGGCCTGAGTGATATCGATCGTTACCCCAAAAGCGATATTGATCGGCTGTAATGTATTATCAGCCGCAGTACGGATAACACGTAATGGCGATCCACCGCAGATTTGCAGATGGTTATTACCGATTTCACTTATCCGAATCACAGTAAATTTACAGTACCCCCGATAACTCAAATCGGTATCCGGCGGCTGATTGGATATGACCCAATACTGATCATTTTGTTTATCAATGATTTTGGCGCCAGACAGCAGACTATAGCCATTATCGGTAAATACCTGACGCAATTCCTTTGAGATCACGCCGCTATCTAATGAGCTCGCTAGCGTAAGAGCGGCACTGAATAAGGGAACACCTGTCAACTTCTTGCCTGCTTCCTCAAATGATAAAGTCACCGCGCCATTAGTCAGGTTAGCTCCGGTCAATTTGGCTTCAGTAAAGATAGTGCCTTGAATTGAAGCAAAGGCCAGAGATGCCGGTTTAAGACCTTGGGTTGGTTCCAACATTGCCTTGCTAAAGTTAGTTCCCACCAGATTGGCATAGGATAAATTCGCCCCATATAACCGCGCCTGAGTGAAATTCATGGTAGCTAAGTTCGCATTCGACAAGTTGACCTGTTCCAGATTGGCGTTGTCGGCTTTGGCATTACTGCCGTACCAATGAGCGCCCGACATATCAACCGCATAGAGATTAGCGCCAGTCAGGATAGCATTAGGCATAAACGTGTTGGCAAGAATCGCCGCATCGCCGCCATTGTCTTGAATAACATCCAATTGCCCATTCTGACGGTGGATAAATAACGGTTTACCATCATGTTCGACCAACCAGTCCTGACCTGGCTGACGAACCAGCACCTCTGCTTGGCCGTTAATCAGCACGTTACCCTGATACAACAGATTGCGTAATTGTTCGGGCAGTTGCTGATTATCCAGTGACTGAGCATCGGCGTCATCCAAACATGCCACTGTGGATAAGGCACCAAACTGAGCGCCGGTCAGATTAACATTCTCCAGGCTAGCATTGGACAAATTCGCCCCTACCAAGGAGACATTACCCAAGATAGTGGCACCGGCCAGATTAGCGCCGACCAGAACGGCGCCATTCAGTGACGTAGAATCCAGATTCGCTTTCTTCATAGACGCCATCAGGAATATAACCTGATCCAGCTTCTGCCTGCTCAGATTGACTCCATCCATCTGTGCCTGAGTAAAATCGGTTTTAGCGGTAATAGTGGCATCAACCAAATTCATCCCTGTCAGTACCGTAGCCAATAAGGTGCTGTCACTGAGGTTTAGTCGGTTATAACCGGTGGTTAACGATAGACGGGCATTGGTCAGATTAGCGCCACTAAAATTAACATTATTGATATTCGCCCCGGTAAAATCAGTACCGGCTAATGTGGCCTGACTAAAATTAGTCGCTTGTAAGGTGGTATTTTGCAAATTCACCAATGTCATGATTGCCTTGGTAAAGTTGCAGGAAGCCAGACTGGCGTCGCTTAGATCAACATTAACCAGATTCGCTTGAGATAAATCGGCATTTTCCATTATCACTGAAGATAACAACGCTCCAGAGAAATCCGCACCGGGCGCTTTTAGACGATTAAATATAGGCTGACCACCGCTGTTCTCACAGCCACGAAAAATGGCATTTGGTAGTTCAGCGTCAGGCATATTGGTATTACCACCCACGATACACTTTTCAAAAAGCGTATTTTTACCATGAATATTCGTTAGATCAGTCTTGCTTAAATCACAACCACTAAAATTGCAACCATCAGCTTTGACATTAGTTAAATCAGCGTCAAGCAATGTCGAACCACGCAGGTCAGCATTGGACAAATCGACGGCCATCATCACCATATTATTCAAATTTTCTTCGGCGAGATAAGCCAAGCGCAGATCTGAGCCCATCGCTCCCCAATCTTTTAGAAATTCCAAGTCTTTTGTCACTATAGTACGAGTAAATTGGGCTGTCTGGGGCGGATTGTCACTGACCGCTTGCCAGACCAACCCAGATTGTTGCGCTACCAAATAGCTGTTACCACTGCTACTGATACGACACAAGCGAAATCCAGATCCCATCTTTTCCAACCGGATCTCGGCAACCGCGCCATTGCGCGATTGATTAGCTTGAGGAGTATTACCGCTCGCGGCCAAGTATTGACCATTGCCCGCCTGTAACCAAAAGCTACTAATGCCATAAGCATTAATCATTTGATTTATCGCCCCTGATTGCTTGGCTGAAAGGCTGAGCGTACCATCCGTCTGAACAGTAATCAGTTGGCCGGAAGTTGCTGCAAATTGCCATTTACCGGCAAAAGATCTGGATTCACTCATGTCATTATCCTCTTGATTGAACTACAGAAACCTTTCCGGCTCTCCCGGCCTGACCACCACTGGCGCTAATACCGCCAATGCCATATCCCCCATCGGGTGCATGTGAACCATCACCATTTACACCCCCGCGCCCAGCAATCCCCCCAGCGCCACCTGGCTGTCCGACGCCGCCATCCCCGCCATCAGAGGTGGCAGATATTGGTTTCGGTAAGCTAGTCTGGATGTATCTGACCCAAACATTACCGCCATCGCTGCCAGCCCCGCCATTGCCTCCATTTCCACCATTGCCACCGTTACCGCCGATACCACCCGGCTTCCCTGACGATAATGAACTACCACGGCCACCATTACCGCCATCACCACCATTGCCGCCATAACCCGCTGTACCACCATTACCGCCATTACCGCCACTATTGCTAATACGCACCACGCTCTGTACGTCAAAACGATTACAACGCAGGGCAAACCACCAGCTAGAACCTGATTGACCATCCAGGCCATTCTGACCGGGTTGACCATCACCACCAGGGCCACCGGCAGTGGGTGGCTTGCGTCGAGAGCCATTCTGACCATCAACCCCCCGTTGACCATCAGCGCCATTGGCTCCATCGGCACCATTCACGCCATTAGTACCCAAAATTTGAATATTTGCGACCATGACTCCTCCTTGCCGTTATTGTTTTTTGCCGTTGACATAAACTGAGCCTACGGTACCTGCTTTTCCGGCAGTTCCTGTGCTCCCCGATGTACCATTTTTACCTGAGCTACCACTGGAATAACCACTACCGCCGCCGCCGCCGACACCACCAGAACCACCATTGCCACCATTACCACCATTGCCGGCAATTGCCCTGGCCTTAAAGGATGCGCTCCCCCCTTCGTCGTAAGTAAAATAGATGTTACCGCCGTTACCCGCGTTACCACCATTACCGCTGGCGCCACCATTGCCACCACTACCGCCATTACCGCCGTTTCCAGCACTACATTCGCTGGTAGAGCCACCGCCATTCCCTCCTTTCCCGCCATTACCACCGTTACCACCATTACCGCCATTACCACCATTACCGCCTTGTGTCAGCATATTCACAAAGCCTGTGATGGTACCGGTTTTAAAATTGACATCCTCTGCATCCCCTCCTTTCTCGCCGTCACTTCCTCTGGCGCCATCAGTACCACCGCCACCCGCAGTACCTGACGTAGCCTGCGTTGCACAGGAGTTTTTATTATCTTTACCGGGGTTACCATTACTGCCGTCTTTCCCATTGGAGCCACTGTTTCCGTTACCGCCATTGCCTCCGTTCCCTCCAATATTTTCAATGTTCGGGCCATCATTATCTGTACCTAAGGTATTAACTATGATCACTTCGTTCGCCTGAACCGTGCCATTGGTGAGATAAATAACTTTACCGCCAGGTTGAATCGTTATCTTATTAAAATTTAAGTTAACAGGTTCTCCGTGACTCTCTTTACTTCCAACAATCAATGGATTACTGGCAGTGACAACGATATCTTCACCACTGTATAACGCGACTTTCATCGGGAAACGTTTAGCGTTCAGAATATCTTCATAATCTTTGACCAAAGGAGAATAACCATAGATATAAGCGCGGAAAGCTTTACATATATCAGCATGATTACCGGTGACATTCGCCAACCGTTCAGCAGAATAGGGTTCAGGTAACGGATGGTGTGGTTCCATTCCGCCTGGTCCATACTCACTATCAGGCACTCCCCCAAGCTCCTTCATCTCTTGTATGGTTTGTACGATGAAAAACGCGGGTGGCACAGTGGCTATTTTCGGATCGTTAGAAAATATCACCGGCCCGTCAAAGTCCGAAGTGTTCAGTTGCTTTGGCTGCCGCTCGGTACCGGTCAAATGATAATGCTCACGCAATTCAGCCAAAGTTTCGTTAACCGTTTTCATTTTATTCATGGGAATTCTCCTGAGTTTTGGTATAAGTTTGTACGTTTAGAATCACAGAGGCGTCACATATCAGTTGCCCACCTTGCTTAAGCGCCAAAGTGTCAACCACCACCACTATCGGTCTTGAAGTCGGATTGCTAATGTTCAGAACCCCGTCATCAGCAATCTCCAGTTCAGCAATCGCAAAAACATCAACGGTTGCCGGAAAGGATATCGGCGCTTCAACAGGGGGGATACCAGAAAGGGTCAACAGCTCTGATGCTGACGACACTTCTGCCGTATAAGAAGGAGCCAGTGACTGTGGGTCGTCAGGCCGTAAAGAGCCTTGCGACGAAGATGCAACAACGACTTTCTCCGTTACATCGCTCTCTGGGATACCTAATAATTGCAAAACCTCTTTAAATCCTGAGCTATAATTTTTTAATGGCATAGTTGTCTCCGAGAAACTGTAAACAGAAATAATCTGCTGATTATCGCCATCCACGGTGCAAATAACTGGGTAACGGGTACTAACATCAGTAATGATGAAATAACCATTTTCATTGATAGTTTCGATCGTTGCCTTGTTACTAAGAGGGTGTTTGTTGTCAGCAAAAACTGCGCGGATTTTATCCATATCGTGTTGCTGGAATATCGGTAATTGATCGATACCCAGATCGAATATTGGTGTAGTTGGCGTCCACTGGCTGATCTGTGGTTGGGTACGTTGATTTTCATCCAAGAATTTGCCGTAATTCATCGCCACCAGAGTACGGAATGAATCTATCGCCAGATGTCCAGCAACAATATGCTGGCGTTTAGCTGGATCAGGCACTAATGTCGAATCAGGGACAGTTACCAGGAAAGTACCGTCAGGATTATAGATATCAAGGATATAATCCGTTGGATCCCGCCCTTCGTTACGGTATGACAAGACATAAATATATCCCTTCGCCTCAACCGCAACATCCAGATACGTAATCCCGGCTGGCTTATTCAGTGGCATATAGGACAGATAATCCGCTACCGTAATCTGAGCAGGATTCGTTGCATTAAGGGTTAACAGCCAGGAGCGAGCACCGCTAAGATCATCAATTTGCCATTTGACACCTTGACCGATAGCGATAACCCGCACATTACTCAAATCGTTATATACAGATACCGTTTGTCCCTTGGCTGTCAGCGTGTAAGTCGCGGGTTTTTGCGGATCATATACCGACCAGCTCTGCCCCTGCTGTATTACGTTAACAACGGTACTGCCGACTGGGTCAATGTTACCGTCCGCCGTCTGGTTATAACTCAGGTAGATCCCATCTTCCGCAAAGGCGGCAATAATCTGCTCGTCCAGTACTCCAGCATTCAGCGAACGTATAAAGTTCGGATCACTGTTACTGAACAGGAATGTCAACCCCTGCTCACGAAATGCTTGCTGTAATGCCGGGGAAAACTCCTGAGCATCCAGTGTTGCCTGATAATCAGCGGTAGCAAGTTGAAACAGTGTTGCACCCGCAAAACTCGGGAATGGGTTCCCTTTAGTATCAAACGCCTGAATACGGGTATTGATTGTCTCCAATAATAGTATGCGGCCATCTGGCGTTACGGTCAGGGCAATTGGCCCATGGGTTAGCCCTTGCCGAATCCCTTCTCCAGAGACAATCTGTGCCGCTGGAGCCTGATCATCCGGATAGCCCTGATCACCCAACGCCAGGATCTGCATCTTGCTATATTGCCAACTGACAGCAATGACATAGCCGCTCGGGTGAACCACCATCGCATCAAGATGTGGAATGGTGAAAGTCCCCCACGAAAGCGGATTATCCGTCAAACCAAAATTATGGCTGCCATCACGCAGGTCCACCCGACGTAAGTGATATTCACCAAACCGTGAATCAATAATAAAGTTATAAGGCGTGATGGTTTTTTCGTCCGGCCCAGCGCCGAAGCTGTTATAACTGATCAGCGGTTGTACTTTGAAACCCACCGCAGATAATTTCAGACGTTCATTCAATGTGTCGTTGCTCAGAGTGGAAATGTTTTGCAACACATACATCTGGCCGCTATTTGGTGGACTTAATGGATCTTCTAGTGGGATATCCTGACCGGAAGCTTGATAGCAATAACCAACCTGATAATCCGAATCCAATATTGTCATATTGACCAGTTTACAGATGTTCTTGCCCACATTGCTGCAATTGAGTGAAGACTGGGTTTCCAGCGGCACGCTGCCTTCAATCCACTGGTACTCTTTTTTACCGCTATCGTAAGACAACTGTTCCCAATATTCGTATTGAGTCACCTGAGTCAGCGGCACCAACATCTCTTTTATATTACCGCTGACGCGCATGATGCCTTCATTAGGGTCGTCTGGCTGCGCATTCAGCAGATCACTGGTGTAGCTCCCCGCTAACCAACCAGTGGCTGAATAGACATTAGCCTTGATTTTGAGTGTTCCACCCCAGCCAACCGAATTGAAATTAAAAGATAGTGGTGTATTGGAACCTGTCGCGGGTAATGGAATAGTCTGGGTATAGTAGGTGCCGTTGGTATATTCAACCGTCACCTGGCACTGTACTGCCACCGGTGGCCAGATTGCGGTTTCCGGACGGCCCGCTTCACCATGAGCAGGATCAGGATGCAGAGTAAAAGCAAGTGTCATCTGACGCTTGATATCCACTTCCAATGTGGCGGGCGAGGAAAGTAATTCACCTGTAGTTACAGCGATCTGTGCCACATCCAGCGCAATCGCAGCTAGCCGGAACGCCCAACCAACCACCGGAACCGCCTGCGCAGCCGCACTGGCTGCTACCTGGGCTGTAACATAAGTCGCTAACGCTTCCATCCCTTTTTTAGCCAGAATACCAATGGCAATACTGGCTAAACTGGTTAGCACCTTTTTAGTATTGAATAACGCTGAACCGACAGCGGCGCCACCACCAATCAATGGGAAAGCAATACCGGCCAGTATGGCAACGTTATCCTTATTAGAAATAAAATCTTTATACCACTGGCTGTTAGTTACCATGGCCCCAGCTAACATCATCAGAGCCGGAATACCGTATTGGAACATACCGGTCAAAATCACACCCGGCCAAACAATCGGGTTCTCCCAACGGGAGGTTCCCAGGCCACCAAACAAGAATTTAGCTGCCTGGGCTTCAGCCGGCCAGGGCAAGCCAAAGTTAGTGGGATCCGTGGGCATCGGGATCCCCATGATCGTATTGACATTAGCCAATACACCCAGGGCCTTTTGTGATGGCGTTTCGAATAACGCAGCTAGCTCTTGAGGGAAATAAAACGGCCAATCACCGTCAACCTTTGGATTATCGATCGGCTGTTCCATCTTCGTGTCTTTAAAGAACTGAATATAGACACCTAGCTGACGTAAGTATTTGTTCTTAAAATCAATGGAAAAATGGCTTTGGCTGCTATCGTAACGGATGCTGTCGGCATACACATCCATACCGTGATTAGGAGTACGGTTGGTGGCAGTCCAAATTTGGTTGGTGTCCCGCTTAACAGCCAATGCTGCTGCCTGATCTTTGAATTCGGCAACGTCCAGAGACGCACTTTGGCTGACACTCCAATTATGATTTTGCAGGCGACCATCATCACGCGAAGTTCTCAACGCATTGGATGCAGGTGAACCTGATCCTCCCTCTGTTTCATCCGATAAATTATATTGCATCACCGGATCACCGGCGGGAAAAATCACCTGTCCATCTTGACCGACCCAATCAAACTCGTAGAACATTTCGCTGCCATCAGGAGCAACCAATTGCCCATAAGTGGCAAACCCCCCGGTTTCCGTCGCTGGCCCTTGGCTTGATATCGATATAGCCAGTTCATAAACTCGGTTATATTGCAACGGGTCTATTGCCTCCGGGGGGGCAATATGTGCATTCATGACAATTGATGCCGAATAGGCCTGGCTGTTAGCCAATTCCGGATGGGAAAACACAATAGAGCAGGCAACATCCCACGGCGTTTTTACTTCATTAGCTGCAACCAACAGATCACTGCAATGAATAGAATTTAGCGCCAAATGTTGACTATTAACACCAAAAGCACTGAGTTTGCCAGGTAAAGCCATACCCACATTATTTACTGCGAGTTTTTCTATATTACGTTTAGCATAACGACGTAAATGAGCATTAGGGACATGGTAAGAAATATGGTAAAGAACCGGCAATGAGGAACGATAAGGTCCGGACTTATCACCAACCACTTTAATCAGGGTAACGTAATGAGGTAAAAAATAGTGCTCAGGTACCTCAGCAAAATGGCTAATATTGTGCGAGCCGTAACGTAAAACCATATCCAGAGCTGAATTTCCGGCAGCTGACTTGGCTAAACTTGATTCATCATGTTCTTGCAACGGTATATTATGTTCACCAACCCAAAGGCTTAACTGGTTGGATTGGCTACGCAAATGGCCTTGAGCTAAATCAAAATGTAGAATATGTGTTTTCATTTGGATTTTATCTCTCTAAATGATTATTTTCGTTATCACAATAAATACTCAATAACCGTATAAATAATTCGGCGGAAAACTTTGAATAAATAATTCTCATGAGAATTAACATATTGCCTTACAAACTTAATTTTTAACCAAAAATACCTAAAGTTGAGTAGAAAAAATATTTATCTACTTTACGGAAAGTAATTGAATATGGCATTTAAATTCCACAATTAATAATATTAATGTGATTTCCAGTTTTTTCCATTAACTAAAGAAGATATTTGTGTGACACATAGCTAATTTTTAATG
Source organism: Photorhabdus temperata (assembly GCF_025384845.1). Classification (NCBI taxonomy): domain Bacteria; kingdom Pseudomonadati; phylum Pseudomonadota; class Gammaproteobacteria; order Enterobacterales; family Morganellaceae; genus Photorhabdus; species Photorhabdus temperata. The sequence continues at coordinate 17,176 of NZ_JAJAFX010000041.1, forward strand.
TTAGCCAATTAGAATTTTTAATTTCATAACTCTATTATTAGCAAATAAAAATAAAAGAACAGCAATAAAAAATAATGATATTTGCCAATAATTATAATAAGATAAAAAATACAGGAATTGTTTAATAATTAAATTATAAACACGAGTTAAATCAATATTGCAAAATAATTATACAAAATTATAAAATCCTAATTTCAATAATAAAACCCAACTCTTAAATAAATTAATCTCATAAATAAATTTTTAAATGACATACCAGAATATCATTCTATTACTAATCATAAACCACTCTGTTTACAATATTTTCTAATTGATCATTACCCGCCTGCAACCACAGGCGAGCAATATCCCTAACTCTTCTATAAAAGTATCTCGTGTTATTACTGCTTTTTGCCGTTAATATAGACAGAGCCCACGGCACCGGTTGCTCCGACAATTCCATCTTTACCCGATACACTATTTGGACCAGAGCTACCACTGGGAGAACCACTACCACCATAACCGCCAATCCCTCTAGAACCAGCATAACCTCTAGCGCCACCATAACCGCCTACGGACTTAGCGCTAATGGTTGGAGTGCCACTAGTATAGTTAAAATAGATATTACCCCCATTTCCTCCTTTACCGCCATTTCCCCCATCTCCGCCATTTCCTCCACGCCCCCCGTTTCCTCCCCTTCCAGCACTACAATAATTGGTAGAGTACCCCCCATTACCGCCATTTCCTCCTATTCCGCCATTACCCCCATCACCCCCATTACCCCCATTACCCCCTATCGTTTCTAAGTTCACTGAGCCGGTAATGTGATTAACGTTAAGATTAATATCGTATGCATTACTACCATTTCCACCATTGCTTCCGACACCACCATCTATACCGTTAGAGCCGTTAGTACCTGCTGTAGCTCCCGTTGCACAGGAGTTTTTATTATCCTTCCCAGCGTTACCATTATTGCCACTCCTCCCATCATATCCATTATTCCCATTACCGCCATTACTCCCATTACCTCCCTGATTAATGATATTGTACGGTTCGTCATCTGAATCTGAAATGCTAACCTTTGCTATTATATTCGTTTGAACAGTACCATTAGTGCGATAAATAATTTGTCCGCCAGGCTCAATAGTTATCTGCTTATAAACCAATACAACAGGCTCACCGTGGCCATCTTGACTTTGAACGATCAATGGATTACTTGCAGCAACAGTAATACTATCACCACTGTATAACGCCACTTTCATCGGAAAACGTTTAGCATTAATAATGTCTTCATAATCTTTGACCAAAGCAGAATTACCGTAAATATAGGCACGAAAAGCTTTGCACAAATCAATATGATTACCCGGGGCATTTGCCAGCCGTTCAGCAGAAAACGGTTCAGGTAATGGATGATGGGGTTCCATTTTTCCAGGACCATAATCGCTGTCAGACACCCCGCCTAACTTCTTCAGTTCTTGTATAGTCTGTACAGTAAAAAACGCAGGTGGAATAGTGGCTATTTTCGGATCGTCGGAAAATATGACCGATCCGTCAAAATCCGCGGTCTTCAATTGTTTTGGTTGCCGCTCTATACCAACCGGATGATGATACTGATGTAATATTGCTAAAGTTTCTGCAACAGTTCTTTTTTTATCCACGGGAATTCTCCTGAGTCTAAGTTTATACGTTTAAGATAACTTCATATATCAGTTGTCCATTTGGTCAAGTTCCAAAGTATCCATTGCTATCACTATGATTGTGACACTAAATTGCTAATAGCCAGAAAAATAATTCCTATAAGAATTAATTAGGTAAGTATTTATTCACTTTACAGAAAGCGATTGGATGCAACATTTAAATTACATAATTTGAAATATTAATGTAATTACCCAACTTTTACATTAATTAAAGATAATATTTCTGTGGTACATCACTACTTTTTAATATGTGCTAATTAAAAACTTCAATTTTATATTTATCTCATTAGGTATTATTAGGAAATGTAAATAAAAGACAATCAACATGATTGTCTTTTTCAAAAATAACGACAAGACAGAAACCTATAGATATTATTGAATAATGAAATTATGAATATGATTTAAATATCAGCATAACGCGGTGCAGCCATTACCAACGGCTGCACATAAAACTATCAATACTCAAGCACTTGTTGTTTCTGTGGCGCTTTCAGTAAACGCCAGGCGATCAATACCACGACACCGGTCAATACCGCGGTCATCCAGCTCATCATATGGATAGCACTGGTGAAAGATTCCGCTGCTGCTGTCATGAGTTGTTGCCCTTCCGCCTCGGCTAATGAGTTCGCTACAACGTAAGCACCAGCCAGAGTCTCTAACGCCAACCCAGTCTGTTCCTGAGAGATCCCATCCGGCAATTGCAGAGTGACACGATAGAAGGCAGTCACCAATCCACCGATAATGGTCGTGCCAAGTACAACACCTACTTCATAAGCAGTTTCGCTTATTGACGATGCCGCCCCGGCTTTCGATGACGGCACTGACGAAAGCACCAGATCGTTAGACACCGACGCAATTGCGCCCACACCAACATTTAATAATGCGAAAGCAATTACCAACGTGGTCAAATCGCTGCCGAAACTGGCTACCAGAAGAAACGCAGCACCAGCAAAAGCAAGCAGCATTGGCACAAGGTAATAAGCCGGCACCCGTTGAGCAACAGGCACTATCGCCATGCCAATCACAATCGCCATTATTTGCCCGGGAACCAGCGCTAAACTGGCCGAAATCGGTTTCATACCCAATACGATTTGCAAGACCTGAGTGGCAAAAAAGACAAAGCCAACCAGCAAAGCCAGACTCAATAAGTTGACCATAATCGAACCGGTGAACATACCATTACGGAACAGTGAAAGATCCATCAACGGTACAGACAGACGCCGCTGCCGACGAACAAATAACACGCCGGCAACCAAGCCAACAGACAATTCCACTATCACACTTATTTCAAACCCGTCACTGGCAAGATGTTTAATCGCGTAAACAATACCAACCATGGCGATGATCGATAATACAACGCTATATACATCAATAATACCCGTCTGTTTTTTATCGGACTCCGGCAATAACATCGGGCCGAAGATCAACAATGGCACCAATACCGGTACTGCCAATAGAAAAATGGAATTCCAGTCAAAGAATTGCAACAGAACACCACCAATGACAGGCCCCAACGCTGAACCGACAGTTAATGTTGTCGCCCAAATAGCGACAGCTAACCGACGCTGTTCACGATCCTCAAAAAGAGTGCTGATTAAAGCCAAAGTTGAAGGCATCAGCATCGCACCAAAAAACCCAAGTGCGGCTCGCCCTCCAATTAATTGTTCGGGTGAAGTTGACAGCGCTGTTAATACCGAAACAATGGTGAATCCCAAAGATCCAAATAACAGCAATGAACGATGGCCGACACGATCACCAATACTCCCCATTGATACCAGTAAACCCGCCAATACCAGTGAATAAGCATCAATTACCCATAATTGCTGACTGGCGCTGGGTCCCAGAGCTTCAGCAATTTTCGGTAAAGCAAAGCTTAAGATCGTATTGTCCACAGTCACCAACAATACCGGCAACATCAATATCAGTAATCCCAGCCAATTTCTGAGTCCTGCCTGCCCGTTAGCCTCAGCAACTCTATTTAATGACATCCCCTCAACTCCTTTCCTAATTATCATTCAAGCGTTGAAAAAATATGCTGGCAATCAGCAGCACTAATATTGAGCTGTTCCCCCAGCTGTTGTGCAATGTGTCTGAGGTTATTGCTAAATTCAGTTTGATCGCCAGCCTGCACTATTGAATCTAACTGTTGTATGGCATGCAGTAACTCCTGACGCGGTTCGGCAGCCATAGGGTTTTCATATTGAACGTCCCAGTACACTTCCATTGGATTGAGTAAAACCCTTGATAATAACGCCAGCATGGTACGCATTGGCGGCGGTGCAACCGTCACCAAGGTACCAATATCCAACGGGCTTTTCGCCAGAACCAGGCCAAAAATCAATATCGCGGCATGGGGTAAAGCCTGACAAAACGCCATCACCCGATCATGTTCCTCCGGCGTCATTCTACTGATGCGCATACCCGCCTGCGTCAATACCAACTCAATCCAATGCTCGTTAACATGACAGTTATCAAGAATGACTGCAACTGGCCTTTTTTGCTCCGACAAGGATGGCGAGAACATCGGGTTAACACCGATGAAAGGCTGCCCGGGGGCAGCAGCTCTTAAAGCGGAATGGAAAGGTGTCTGAACCGAACAGGTTGATACTATCTGTACATCATCACCAATCACCGATAGCACCCAAGGCAGAGCCTGTATTGCAACCGCTTCCGGTAAGGCAAAGACGACCGCCTTTGCCTCAGTAAAAATCGCCTCAGAATCAGCCGCGGGATTTAAGATATCAAGCTGGTAGCAGAAAGAATGCTCTCCCTGCGTTCGTTGGTCAACACGGTATACCGTGCAACCACTTTGAGTAAAAAGATGCCCCAATAAAGAACCAATAGCACCTTGCCCACCAAGAATGACGACTTTATGGTTACTCACACTTCCTCCGCTATATGGCTAAAACTGAAATAGGGCACACTGGCCTTCACCAATGTTTCTTCAAATTCACCATAAAGATCGGAGTGAGCGACAATGGCGCCGCCAATGCCGAACTCGGCACATTCTTGATGTAACACCGCCGTTCGGATAACAATGCTCAACTCTGCTTCACCACTGAAAGATAACCATCCAAGCGCACCAGAGTAGACACCGCGTGCCGATGACTCCAAAGCGTCAATGATCTCCATTGTGCGTTTCTTCGGTGCGCCAGTCATTGATCCTCCCGGGAAACATGCCCGGATGGCTTCCATTGATGAAGTGCCTTCACGTAATTCACCGCGTATTGTCGAAACCAATTGGTGTACAGAAGAGAAGCTCTCAACTTTAAACAATTCAGGCACATGAACAGTGCCGGGACGACACACCTGATTAAGATCGTGGCGCACTAAATCCACTATCATCAGGTTTTCAGCTCTATCCTTGGCTGACTGACTCAATTCCACCTGAAAATGCTGATCATCAGCTTCCGTTTTTCCCCGTGGCCGGGTTCCCTTAATCGGTCTGGATTCAATACCTCTGGTCTCATCGATGCGTAAAAACGTCTCCGGCGATGCACTGAGTACAGCAAAATCCCCACATGCCAGATAGGCGCCATAAGGCACAGGGCTGGCATGACGCATTCGTCGGTAAGCATCCAATGGCAACCCTGAATAAGCCATCTTCGCTCTATTCGTCAGACAGATTTCATAAGACTCGCCATCGGTGATGTATTGAAGTGATTTATGGATCCCATCCATATACTTCTGAGCCCCATATTCCAGACGAATTTTGTTCTGATCAACAGCGCCTGGAATAAAGTCAGGTATCACCCCACCGGTATTTTTTGCCATGGTCACTACAGGTTCCAACGGCCAATTTTGTGGTTGGCCTACTGGCGTGATAAGACACTCATAAAGCTTATGCTGCTGGTGATCGAAGATAAAAAAATGCGGAGTAAAGATTAAACTGGCATCAGGATGTTCTGAATGATATTTACTGCTGCCAATGGTCAACGCCTTTAACTCATATCCTAAATAACCAACAAAGCCACCTTTGAAGACAAATGGCATCTGTTTTGGCGTGGAAATTTTCACCAGATCAAGCAGTTCAGACATCAATGAGAAAAAATCACCCTGCACAATCCTTTCACCATCAGGACCGGTCAAACGCAAACTCTCCGTCTGTACATGGTATTCAAGCCTGACAGCACCCGGTTCATTACCACTTCCCATGATTGAAAATCGGGCATTGGGCCTATCCGAATTTTCACTGTCCAGCCAGAAAGAGTGAGTATCATCGCCATAATGTTGAATGAACAGAGATTCAGGATCGATGATGCCCTGACACTCACGGTAATTCAGGTTGAGATGCTGCTTTCCACCCACCGCTAGATAAGCTTCATGGGCAGAAATACACTTATTCTGAGCGGTCATTTCCTGCCCGTTATTCTCTTTATACGTCTTTGCTATACGAACAAAATTACTCAGTAATTCACGCCCATATTCAGAATCAATCGACTCAGGATGAAACTGAACACCCCAAATCGGTCTTTGGGTGTGCTCAATTGCCATAATTAAGCCATCATCAGTCCAGGCGGTGCATTTAAGATTGTCAGGCAACCGGGTACAGACCAGCGAGTGATACCTGACCACTTCAAATTGCTCAGGCAAACCGAGGAATAACCCTTCTCCGGTATTCCTGATGCGACTGCGATAGCCATGCACCGGATTAGGTGCATGTTCTACAAAACCACCAAATGCCAGGTTAATTCCCTGATGACCAAGGCAAATACCCAATAGTGGAATTTCGGCGCGGGCAATGACTTCCGCACAGACACCAAAATCGCTGTTTTCAGCCGGATGCCCTGGCCCTGGAGAAAGTACAACCGCATCATAATTGTCTATCGCCAGCGCTTCATAAGTCAGAGAATTGGTGACGACAGATGGCACGCTCCCGGTCACTTCATACAGATATTGAGCAATGTTTTGCGTAAAAGAATCATAATTATCAATGAGCAGTATTTTCATTATTCTTTGCTTTCTCGTGTAGCAACTGATCAATCAGCTCTTCTTCTCGACGACAGGTTTCTTCAATAACCAGTTGAAATATTAATTCAGTGTATTCAGGCCGTAACCCAAAATCCGTTGACTTATCCCTCAATATATCCAATAACGAGGTAATACGTTGTGGCTGCATCATCGGAATATCCTGTTCCGCCTTTATCTCAGCGATTTTCATACAGATCTTCATACGTTCTGAAAGCAGCGCTAAAATCTGCATATTAATAACATCCAGAGATTCCCTGTGAGGTTGCAATATATCCTGTTTATCTATTATTGATTGAGTCATATATTTGGTCTTTATCACTGGTTTATTTCAATCATTTTCATCAATAAATTTATGTCACTTATACCTGTGGAGCAATAGCTTGTGGCTCAGACCAATTCAGCCCTTTTTCCCGTATTTTGAGTAAGGTATTTGCTAAGTGCATGATTTCACTCTCCTTATGCTCACTGGAGAAGGCAAAGCGCAACATGGCATTGCCATCCTGAACCAGTGGATAAAATACCGGGAACAATAAGATGCCGTTGTCACGCAGCAGACGTGCAGCGTCAAGCCCTTCAGCTTCATTTTCGAATAAAGCGCCACGAACAGGAGATTGCACACCGGCATTCATCAAGCTGTTACCTATCAAGGAATCAAACAGATTAACGTTCTTCCATAGCTGTTCCTGCCGTATTTCTATTTCAAGGCTAAGATGGAGTTTTGCTGCGGCAACGTTAGCGGCCAACATCGGCACCATAATCGAATGACCAAAAACCAGAGGATTCGCCAGAGTACTAATTACTTCAATATCATCGACACCGGCAACCACCACAAAACCCCCCGCGCCACCAAACGCTTTGGATAGCGAACCTGCCAGTATGAGGTTGGATGGTAAAATATGGTCAAGTGCCGCAAAGGCATAGCCCGCACCATGACGCCCTACAATGGAAATACCATGAGCATCATCGACATAAACATAGCCTCCGGCAGCCGCCAATTTTTGGGTTAATTCTGCAACCGGAATCAAACCATTCATTGAGCCAATACCATCGATCAGCAGGATGGGGGTACGCTGATTCTCTCCGCAGTTCTGCAAAGCTTGCTGTACCGACTGTTCATCAGCACTATCGACCCGCGATACTGGCCCGAACTGTTCGAGAATACCGCGTAATACCTGCATAGACGCATGAGCAGTTTTATCCATCAACCAATGTACTGGCCGGGTAAGTGGATAGTTAGGCAAAGAACCACTGCCCAATAACGGCAATACACCCAGGTGAACGTTACTAGTGGAAGTGAAAACAGCAACGGAGCCACCTTGATAAATTTCTTCCAGCAACTCTTCCAATTGCCCCAAATATTGCGGGCGCATCGCACCACGGGACGATGACAAATGTATTCCGGTCCGGGCCATTGCCTGATTTGCTGCCTCAATTAACGCAGGATGATGTTCTAATCCCAAATAAGAGCAGGAAACAAATTCCGTAAAAACGTTGCCTTCTTCTGTCGTAATTTGCTTACCTTGACGTTCTACTACCGTGAAACTGGTCAGCCCTTCATCAATAGCTTGCGCTAAAGCGCCGGTGGTCCGTGACCTGCGAATCGTCATCCAATCCTGCTTCTGTTTTACATCCATTATCTAGACTCCTGCTGTCTGAGTTCAAATGAGCTGACAACCTACAGTGATTACCGAACTGCCTGTTGTGTCAGAAATATTTTCATCGATAATTGTTCGGACCAAAGAAAAACCGGCGTCTGAAAATAGTGTTCTGACGCTCTCCTGCTGATTTTCACCATGTTCGATGACCAACCAGCCATTTGATTGCAGTAGCTGTTTGGCTTGTTTGATAATCAACCGCGTTAAATCGAGTCCATCATCCCCGGAATACACCGAAACATAAGGATGATGTTCCTCCCACTCCGGTAATATTGTCTGCTGCTCTGGAACGTAAGGCGGATTAGCGACAATTAACGCTACCGATCCGTTAAATTGAGAAAATGCCTGCCAATCCCGTAAATCGGCTTTTAATGCATCCGCTTTAACCGCCCAGCTAACCAACCGGGAGATATTGCGCGTCAGGTATTGAAAAGCGATGTCGTCATATTCAACACAAGTGACCTTTAAATCCGGGCGACGTTTAGCGATGGCTAAACCGATAGCACCACTCCCCGAACATAAATCCAGAACCACTGATCCCTGAGGTACTTCATGTTCATTCTCCAGCCATTTATGGATAATCTGGCTATGAGGACGCGGAATAAATACCCCCGTACCGACCACCAAAGGCAGTTCATCAAAATCCGCAATGCCGACAATATGCCCAAGTGGGATCCGGTTACAACGCTCATGAACCGCAAGCATAAATTCATCGCGGGCGCGATCCTGACAGCGCCTCTCCAGATAACGGTCAATCAGGCAATCAAGATCGGTTTCCACATCCCAAACACCCGCCTCTGCCAGTAATTCCCTGGCCTTATCAATAGCAGCCTGATCTTTCAATGAAGAATTCATGACCATGCCTCGTAGTAACTACGTAACCGTTCACGCATGGATTCATAAATATAAGAGAAAGCGACCAGTTCTGGCGGTGGTGTGAACTGAGGATGAAGCGATTCAATCAAATCCTGATAATTGCGTGTCATGCCTTCATTCAGCAGCGGCAACCAATAAGGTTTGATATCCCAGCGATATTCGTAACCAGTGGCAAGCATTTGCTGGACGGTTTCTTTAGCCATCACTTCACGGGAGAAACCCACTAACGGAGGACGAACCGGATTGAAGGAGTCCAGGTTAATTTGCGTATTTTCTATTCTAGTCAACGCATTAGCAACATAATCTGCCAGTAACGGTGACTGATGTAAGCCATCACGGTAAGTCCCGGTAGCCAGCCAAAGGCCATTCACACCACATTCACCAATTAATGGAAACCCATCAGCAGGGATTGGTCTGTTACCGACCTGAATTGAAAGAATATCAGCATCATGTAAGTTAATATCCAACTGATCTAACGCACAACCCAGCAGGAACTGCACATCTGAAATCAGTGCCTGACTGCGTGGTTTTTCAGCCAGAATATTCGTCGCACCCAGATACAGAACACCATCACCGCGGGGTACACAATGCAGCCCACAAGCAAATGCCCGGTTAGGAGTACGAATCACCGACGTCGGTAATTCTCTGCCTTTTGGCATCTTGACCAGAATGGATACCCCATAACCGGCAAATATCGGTGGGATCTGCCGAACAACAGAAGGGATATTCGATAACAGATCCAACGAGTGCGCCCCAGCGGCAACCACCACCTTATCCGCCATTAAACGCTCACCACTCAGCAATTCGACGCCAATGGCTAAACTGTCTTCAATCAGTACACTCTTAACATTCTCATCTTTGAGAACGCCACCTTCAGCAACCAATGCCGCATCCAGCTTTTCCAGCAATAAATGCGAATCCAGGGCATGTTCATCAGGGATATATAAAGCACGAAGCGGACGCACCAGATCGTTAGGCTTTAACCATTCAATTTCACGCGGATCAACGGTTTCATAAGGGGCCGCATATTCGTTCAGGGTTTGTTCGATAGCGTCATAATTGACACTGTCAATCTCTTCCATCCCGGCAGTATTCAGTATCACATGAGTCCCTTTAGCGGTGAACAGAGATCGCGTATCACCAGAAGAGTCAGCTAATCGCTGCGCCCAGGCAGGCCAAAGCGCTTTGGAAATACAATCCATGTTCAATTTCAACTTACCGTGTTCGCTCGCTAATAAGCCACTGGTAATTTCGCCAAAACAACCATTCATTGCACCTGCTGCTTTGGAGGCGGCATTGGTTCGATCAGTACTTCCAACCCTACAAACCGAAAGATTTCTACTTGCCAGCTCATAGGCGATTGAACCTGCAATTGCCCCTGAACCAACGACAATAAAGTCGTATTTCACTTATTTACTCCTGTATGGCCTATGGCCAATTTATTTTAAATATTTTGTCAACAACGACGGATAAATAATTGTTACCTTATTATGGATAAGGTATTTTTACTGCATTATATCAATTGCAAAAAAAGTAACCGTGTGGTCATCAGTAATTAAAATCACGAACCACACCAAGACATCTGCCAAATTTAAAAATAAATATTCGATGATAAATTATCACATAAGAAATAGTTTCAATTTATCATCAAATGAATATAATAACCTATTAAAATTAATTTAATTAAAGTCACAACCCCAAAACAAAACAAATAAAAACAATAAGTTAAATAATTTCACATAAATATCATTTCTATTTAAAAGAAATAATAACAAAGGATATTATTAGATTAGCAATAACATTTGCTAATCAGAAGAGAACAATAGTCACCAAATACAAAACTGTCAAATAAATTTAGTCTTATATTATAAATAAAAAAATCATATAAATGTTTTCAGTATGAAATAAAAACAATTTATATCCGAATTGTTACGGGGAACAATATTCTAAATATCTTTTATTCTTCAATAAAAAAACAAAAATTCTCAAGAAAGGTGTTTTTTTAAATTTATATTCGCCATCAATTTTCACTAAAATATATAAGATAGAGACAAATGTTATTATACCAAAATTGACTATTATGGGTAGTAACCGGATAGTTGAGATAATCGTTAATTTTTCAGATTATCCTGTGACTGGTCTCTCTTTTATTTTTCCACATTGAAGATATCGCTCAGAATTGCCAGTAAACCGTGTCGTAAACGCGATGGCTGTTATGAAAGAAGAGAAAGAATTAAAAACAGGGGTAGTGTTAATGAGCACAAACAAATCATTTATAATCAATAAATTTTACTTAATTTACTTGGGTTTATTATATTAATAAATTATTCAGATAATAATTAAAGCATATGGAAATAATATAATTACAGGTAATTAATCATGGTAAACTTGATAAAAAATACATTATTAAAAGCTTAGTGACACATTAAATAAATCCCATGAAATATATTTAAAACCTCATAATTTTAATTTATTTACAACCTCAATTTTACGTATAATATTTGTTTTACCGATAAGTAAAAATTATATACCCAATAGATTTCAAGTTGCAGCGCGGCGGCAAGTGAACGCATCCCCAAGAGCATAGATAACGATGTGACTGGGGTAAGTGAACGCAGCCAACAAAGCAGCAACTTGAAAGATGAAGAGTATAGTAATTTAATTTCTAAATTGAGAGGTATATATGTCTACAGAAAATATGAATATAACTGATCAAACAGTTGGTAAAGATTCAGTTGTCGTTGGCAATGCAGAAGCACCAGCAATACATGCTATAGCAATTGGTGCTTCACCACTAAATTCTAAATCAATTAGTGAATCAGCTATTGCTATTGGGCAAAATCAACAGGCGGGTAGGAAAGAAGAAACTAACGATTATAAAGTTATCTGGCCAATTGCGATTGGTGCTGATTCGGTATCCTCTGGCTTGGCTTCTATTGCTATTGGGCAAAAAGTTGTTGCCAGTGCGATTCAGGCAGTAGCAATTAGTCAAAACTCCTCTGCTACAGGTAATGCGAGCATTGCATTAGGTGCAAATTCTATATCCAGCGGTTCGGCTTCTATTGCTCTGGGGCACAAGGTTAATGCCAGTGGGTACCAAGGAGTTGTAATTGGTCAAAACTCCTCATCCAACGGTTCGTCTTCTATTGCTATTGGGCAAAAAATTATTGTCAGTGGGTCTCAGGGAATTGCGATTGGTCAAAACATCTCATCCAGCAGTTCGTCTTCTATTGCTCTGGGGCAAAAGGTTAATGTCAGTGCGTCTCAGGGAATTGCGATTGGTCAAAACGCCTCTGTAACAGGAAGTGGGAGCATTGCATTAGGTGCAAATTCTGTTGCCAACAAACCAAATATTGTTTCTGTCGGAAAACCGAATAATCAACGTAAGATCGTGAATGTTGCTGCTGGGAATGTTTCAAATAACAGCACCGAGGCGGTAAATGGTCAGCAATTATATTCTGAATTGGTAAAAATTAGTGCATTGGATAAAAAAAATAAGCAACTGGAAACGGATATTAAAACGTTGAAAAACACGATAGACAATCTTATCCGTTCTATTACTAATCTTACTCTGTTGAGTCAAAAAAATGCGGATGAAATCGCCTTGTTGAAGAAATAAATTCTTGATGCGTTGAATTATTAACAACCAATTAATTAGGTGAATTTTTCAGGGGAGGCGGTTAGCAAAAACCACCGTAAATCCTCGTCCAATGCGAATCGGGATAAGGGCTGACTTCACAGTCAGCCTCCTCCCACACCACCGAAAATACGGTGAAGTAGTCACTTGCTATATTTTAGCCTTTTTCCCGCCAAAGAAAATGCACTCATGGCCTATAATTTTTACTTTTTGCCTTCTTTAGCATTCCGGCAGGGAAGCTGCTGTTTAGTGATAATTCGGTAGAAAAACATAAAGAGGAAACAAATATTTGGCATGTCACTTCTATTATCGTACGGGACAATATCTATCTTGTAGCACTGATTAGTAGCATTCTCTGTTATCTCGTTTATGCTCAAATTGAATCCATCGTGCCGCAATATTTATTGATGCTGGATACTACACGCGCAGTCGATTTGGTGACAGTGATCCTAATCACCAATGCGATAACAGTGTTAGTCGCTCAGGTTTATCTGGTGCCTTTGTTAACCAATACGCCACTCGGGCAACGCATCACAGTTGGCGCGCTGATCTTTGCCGTTTCCCAGCTGTTGTTCTGGATTAACGATACCGCCAGTGCATTCTGGTGGGGCTTGGTTGCAGTGGTGTTCAGCATTGCAGAAGCCATCTTGTTACCTAATCTGAGCATCTTGCTCGACCGTCTGGCACCGGAACACTATCGTGGAGCCTATTTAGGTGCATCAACACTTGTGGTTCTGGGGTTATCCTTGGGGCCTTTTATCGGTGGCGCGTTGCTAGAATGGTGGGGTAAAGGGGTATTTACCGTAATGGCGTTGTTTTGCCTTAGTATTGCTATTTTGATGTTGATAAATAAATCAAAAATAAATTTGCGACTGGATAAATAAAACATGAAAAATAAAATCACCCTGATCACCGGTGGTGATCGCGGCATTGGTCGGGCTACCGCGTTATGTCTGGCAAGCAAAGGACATAAGGTTTGTATTGGCTATCATACGCGTAAAGCCTGCGCGCAAGAGGTTGTCGATATGATTCTTCATGCTGGCGGGGAAGCCATTGCCGTACAGGCAGATATTGCCCAAGAAGAACAGATCGTGGAACTGTTCCAGCAAATAGATAAAGAGCTCGGTCCAATTTCCGGATTAGTAAACAACGCCGGAATACTTATGCCTCAGGCATCCATTGAACAGTTGGATGCACAGCGGTTAGCCACTATATTTGCCACTAATGTCAGCGGCAGTTTTATCTGCGCACGTGAAGCGGTTAAACGTATGGCGCTTCGCCATGGAGGTCAGGGAGGAGCCATTGTTAACGTATCCTCAGCAGCATCTCGACTAGGCTCTCCACATGAATATGTGGATTATGCCGCCTCAAAAGGTGCTATTGACACCTTAACCATTGGTCTATCTCTAGAGGTGGCCGCCCAAGGAATTCGCGTTAACGCTGTTCGTCCTGGATTCATTTATACCGAGATGCATGCTTATGGTGGTGAAGCAATGCGGGTTGATCGAGTAAAAGATAATTTGCCTATGAAACGTGGCGGTCAACCTGAGGAGGTAGCCCAAGCGATAGTGTGGTTACTGTCTGATGAGGCTTCATATGTCACTGGTAGTTTCATCGATCTGGCGGGAGGAAAATAGACCACTATAGTTTAAAAATGACAAAAAATAACAACACCGGTAATTATACCGATGTTGCCACATTATTTAGTGATTATTGATAATCGCTGACAGGTGCGCAGGAACAATGCAGATTACGATCACCGTAAACATCATCCAGGCGTTTAACCGCAGGCCAATATTTATTGGCTTTGGTTTCTGCGGTTGGGAAAACAGCAATTTCACGGCTGTAATTATGATTCCAATCAGAAGCCAGCTCAGTTTGTACATGAGGCGCATTGACCAATGGGTTATCTTCCAATGACCATTCACCTTGCGCAACTTTGTTAATTTCAGCACGGATTGACAGCATTGCATCGATAAAACGATCAATTTCCACTTTGCTTTCTGATTCTGTTGGTTCCACCATCAGCGTGCCGGCAACCGGGAATGACATCGTGGGCGCATGGAAACCATAGTCAACCAAACGCTTGGCAATATCCATTTCACTGATACCAAACTCTTCTTTCAGTGGCCGAATATCCAGAATACATTCATGCGCTACATGGCCGTTATGACCGGTATACAGCACGTCATAATCATTTTTCAGGCGGGCAGCAATATAGTTGGCATTCAAAATCGCTACCTGACTTGCCTGTTTCAGCCCTTGCGAACCCATCATTCGGATGTACATCCAGCTAATAGGCAGAATGGATGCGCTGCCAAACGGAGCAGCAGAGACCGCTCTCTGTTCAGTCAGACCATCCATTTGAACCACTGAGTGCCCCGGCAAGAACGGCGCTAAATGCGCTTTTACGCCAATCGGCCCCATGCCTGGGCCGCCACCGCCATGTGGGATACAAAATGTTTTGTGTAGGTTGAGGTGTGAAACATCAGCGCCGATAAAACCGGGCGCGGTGATGCCAACCTGTGCGTTCATATTCGCACCATCAAGGTAAACCTGACCACCATATTGATGAATGATTTCACACACCTGACGGATAGTTTCTTCATATACGCCGTGTGTTGATGGGTAGGTCACCATGATGCAGGAAAGCTCATTACCGGATTTTTCCGCTTTTTCGCGCAAGTCTGCCAGATCAATGTTGCCCTCTTTATCACAACTCACCACCACAACGGTCATACCCGCCATATGAGCCGAAGCCGGGTTGGTGCCATGAGCAGAACTTGGGATCAAACAGATATGACGATCCTCTTCTCCACGGCTTTCGTGGTAACGGCGAATAGCAAGCAAACCCGCATATTCACCCTGCGCACCTGAGTTTGGTTGCATACAAACAGCATCATAACCTGTCAATTGCACCAGCCAGTGAGATAACTGGCTTATCATCTGCTGATAACCCTGTGCCTGCTCTGGCGGACAGAATGGATGCAGTTGATTAAATTCAGGCCAGGAGATCGGTAACATTTCTGCCGCAGCATTGAGTTTCATGGTACAAGAGCCCAGAGGGATCATGGCCTGATTCAGTGCCAGATCTTTGCGCTCAAGGCGGTGCATATAGCGCATCATATCTGTTTCGCTGTGATAGCGGTTGAAATTCGGATGCTGGAGGATGTCATCATTGCGCAACATTGATGCAGGAATGGAATAGCTTTCCGCTACCACATTATCATCCAGTGCTTCAACATCCAGCTTGCTATCTGTGCCTGTCAGTACAGAGAACAATTTGACCAAATCATCTCGGCGGGTGGTTTCACTCAATGTGATACCCACTGCGCCGTGAATATCGCTACGCAAGTTGATTTCCGCTTTATCTGCCCGAGCCAGTACCGCAGCTTTATCGGCAACTTCAACGGTCAAGGTGTCAAACCAGGTTTTGTAGCGCAGAGTAAATCCCGCTTGCTGTAACCCAACGGCCAGAATGTCAGTCAAACGATGAATGCGGCCGGCAATGCGTTTCAGTCCTTTCGAACCATGATAGACCGCATACATGCCCGCGATGTTTGCCAACAACACCTGTGAGGTACAGATGTTGGAGTTCGCTTTCTCACGACGAATGTGCTGCTCACGGGTCTGCATTGCCATGCGCAGTGCGGTATTACCCGCCGCATCACGGGAAACGCCGATAATACGTCCCGGCATAGAACGTTTGAATTCATCACGGCAGGCAAAAAATGCCGCATGGGGGCCGCCATAACCCATCGGTACACCAAAACGTTGAGCGGAACCAAACACCACATCCGCCCCTTGTTTGCCCGGTGCAGTCAGCAGCACCAGCGCCATCAAGTCAGCAGCAACGCTGATAATGATTTTGCGTTGTTTCAGTTGCGCAATCAGGTCGGTGTAATCATGAATTTCACCTTTTGTCCCCACCTGTTGCAACAACACACCAAATATACCTTCCAGCTCCAGGACTTTTTCGGCTTTATCCACAATCACATCAAAACCAAAGGTTTCAGCGCGGGTACGGACAACATCCAATGTTTGAGGATGTATATCATCAGCAACAAAGAAACGATCAGCGTTTTTCAGTTTGCTGGCACGTTTTGCCATTGCCATTGCTTCCGCAGCAGCGGTGGCTTCATCCAGCAAAGATGCAGAGGCAAGATCCAAACCCGTCAGATCGATTGTCACTTGCTGGAAATTCAGCAGTGATTCAAGACGCCCTTGAGAAACCTCCGGCTGATAAGGTGTATAAGCGGTGTACCAGCCAGGATTTTCTAATAAATTGCGTAAAATAACCGGTGGCAAGACAGAAGGCACATACCCCATACCAATATAGGATTGGTAACGCTTATTTTGGCTGGCAATGGCTTTCAATTCAGTCAGTGCTTGCTGTTCAGTGGCACCACCGCCCACATCGGGTGGCGCTGGTAACGCGATATCGCGGGGAACAATTTTCTGTGTTAATTCATTGAGGGAACTTGCCCCCACTGTCGCCAGCATCTCTTTTTGCTGTTCGGTAGAAGAGCCAATATGACGGCGGATAAACTCGCCCTGGTTCTCGAGTTGGCTTAATGTTTGGGTCATTTGTTACTGATTCCTGAAGCTGGCCAGAAATGGCATACAAATAAAAACGCCCTGCTCACGATGTGAAACAGGGCGACGGTGGGCATATTATTCTTCTTCGTCCAGAAGTGCCTGATATCCTGCGGCATCCAGCAGATTCGCCAATTGACTCTCATCAGAGGCTTTAATACGGAACAGCCAACCTTCGTTATAAGGCTCGCTGTTAACCAATTCAGGCGCTTCACCCAGCGCTTCATTAACGGCAATCACTTCACCACTCAGTGGCGCGTAAATATCAGAAGCGGCTTTTACTGATTCAACAACGGCACATTCATCACCAAAATTAAATTCATCACCGACTTCTGGCAAATCAACAAAAACCATGTCGCCTAGCAGTTCCTGTGCATGTTCGGTAATACCAACGGTGTATTCACCATTGCCTTCTGCGCGAACCCACTCATGTGATTCAACATATTTTAACTCTGCGGGTACATTACTCATCACCATCGTCTCCTTCAATCTTAGAACTTATCTCATTAGGCTATTTTGTTTTCCTGCACCAATTACGACTACTGAGATAGGGTATTATTTTTCATCAAGTTATTAGACTATACGAGAGGTTTACCCGCCCGCACAAAATTGGGTTTGACTACCTGAACCGGCATCTCACGATTGCGGATTTGTACAATTGCCTGTTCACCAATCCCTTGTGGCACACGGGCAAGGGCAATACTGAATCCTAATGTTGGGGAGAATGTACCGCTGGTAATAACGCCAGTGTGTAAGGTGCCCGCTTCATCAGTAAAACTGACCGCTAAACCACCACGTAATACACCTTTTTCTCTCATCACCAGGCCAACCAACTGTTCAGTGCCATCTTCACGCTGTTTTTCCAGCGCTTCACGGCCAATAAACTGACGATCTTCTGGTTTCCAGGCGATTGTCCAGCCCATATTGGCTGCCAGTGGAGAAATGGTTTCATCCATTTCCTGTCCATAGAGGTTCATACCCGCTTCAAGCCGCAAAGTATCACGGGCTCCTAGCCCTGCGGGCTTAACGCCGACGCTAAGCAATTTTTGCCAGAAATCGGCTGATTGCTCTTTTGGCATCGCCACTTCATAGCCCGCTTCGCCGGTATAACCCGTTGTTGCGATAAACAGATCATCAGCCTGAACACCAAAGAAGGGTTTCATTCCGGCAATAGCCTGTTTTTGTTGATCATTCAGCAGAGACTGTACTTTTACCTGAGCTTCAGGCCCTTGAACAGCAATCAATGCCAGATCATCACGTACCTGAATATCAATCGGGTAATTGGCAGCATGTTCATTGATCCAGGCCAGATCTTTCTCACGGGTCGCAGAATTGACCACCATCCGATAAAAATCATTGCTAAAGTAATAAACAATCAGGTCATCAATGACACCGCCGGAAGCATTCAGCATCCCGGTGTATAAGGCTTTGCCCTTTTCTGTCAGTTTAGCAATGTCATTTGCCAGCAAATAACGCAGGAAATCACGGCAGCCAGTACCATGCAGATCCACAATCGTCATGTGGGAAACATCAAACATACCGGCATCAGTGCGGACAGTATGATGCTCATCCATTTGTGAACCGTAATGCAAAGGCATCATCCAGCCATGAAAATCTACCATACGCGCACCGCAGGCCAGATGCTGGTCATACAATGGAGTGTGTTTTGCCATTATTTCCCTCTTTTCATTTCCTACATGAAAACATACCGCGTATTAACCGACAGCTACTGTGAATCATGAACAAAAAGCGGCTAAAAAACGCGACGCAAACGATGTCTTAACATAAAAGTTATCACTGAAAACAAAAATGAACCATAAGTAAAAATAGGGTCCAATTCAGTAACAATAAAAAAACATGCTATGAGTATGCAGAACTTTTAACTATTAAAATGAGCCATAATACTCAAAATTAACAATTAACTTTAGAAAACACACATTTTCCATTAAGAGTTAACTGAAATATGAATAAAATCACCTATCCATATTTCAGTGATGCATGAGAAAAAATAATCGATAAGAAGAAGCTAAATTAGATTTTTTCAGCTGAACAGGATGACGAAGAGAGCCAGCCCGGTAAGTCATTCAATCCCATTGCCTGACGAAGTAATGGAGGTTTAATTCCGGGTAAATTGTCTGCCAGTGATAACCCAACATCCCGCAAAAACTTTTTCACTGGGTTATTGCCGTCGAACAACTGACGAAACCCTTGCATTCCAGCCAACATGACAGCAGCACTGTGTTTACGGCGGCGTTCATAACAACGTAAATAGAAGTACTGACCAATATCTTTCCCCTGGCAATGCAGACGACGCAATTCACCTATGAGTTCAGCCACATCCATAAAACCCAGATTTACACCCTGTCCTGCCAATGGATGAATGGTATGAGCCGCGTCTCCCACTAAGGCCAGACGATGAGCGGCAAAGTTACGGGCATAACGACCAGTCAGTGGAATTGTCTGGCGTTCACTAATCAGCTCACACTGACCAAGACGCATATCAAAATCCACCGCCAGTTGCTGGTTGAAAAGCGTGTTATCAAGCTGTTTGTACTGATCTGAGGCGTCACCCGGCAGTGACCAGACAATAGAACACAAATGTGGATCAGCAAGAGGCAGAAACGCCAGAATACCATCACCATAAAAGACCTGACGGGCAACGCTGCCATGAGGTTCTTCAGTGCGAATAGTCGCCACCAACGCATGATGTTCATAATCCCAGAATGTCAGAGGGATATCCGCATGCTGACGCAACCATGAATGAGCGCCATCAGCACCAACCACTAAACGGGCTGTTAGCATGCGACCATCGGATAATGTCATAAAAGCTTCATTTTCTCCCCAGGCAATCTGTTGTAAAGCCGCAGGCGCCAGCATGGTCACGTCCGGCAAGCTTTCCGCTTTTTTCCATAACATCTCACGGATAACCCGGTTTTCAATGATATGACCAAGATATTCCAGGCCATATTCAGCCGCGTTGAACCGAATGCGGCCAAAGCTATCCCGATCCCAAACTTCTATTCCCTGATAAGGGCTGGTACGCACACCCAGAATCTGTTGCCACACGCCAAGATGCTGTAACAGACGCTCACTGGCAGCATTAATTGCAGAAACCCGCACAGCATACTCTTCTCCAGCAGAAACCGATTGAGCAGGCGGATAGCTTTCTACCACTGCCACCCGCAAACCACTGCCCTGTAAGCCACAGGCAAGCGCCAGACCTACCATACCGCCACCAGCGATAACCACATCAAATGATTGCATAATATAACGTCCTCTTATTTTGTCTGCTTTATCTGAGGTTATCTTTGGACGACCCAGCCCAGAGTCTGACGGGCCAGCATATCCCGCACAGGAGAGAATTTTTCCATCGCCATCAAGCCAAGATTGCGCCCAACTCGTAATGGAAAATAATGATTGGCAAATATCCGTATCAATCCATCAGTAATACCAATGGTATTTTCCCGATCTAACACCCGTTGCTGTTGATAATTAGCCAAAACCGGGTAAGTACCAATATCCTGACCAACCGCAAAAGCCTCAGAAACAACCTGAGCCAGTGTCATCACATCGCGCATACCAAGATTAAAACCCTGACCGGCGATCGGGTGTAATGTTTGTGCAGCATTACCCACCAGCGCCAATCGGTGGCTGACTTGTTGATTTGCAGTGGATAGTGTGAGTGGATAACTGTGGCGCCAGCCGGTTTCCAACATTTTGCCCAGTCGCCAGCCAAATGCCCGCTGTAACTGCTTCAGAAACTGCTCATTATTCCAGCCAGCTATTTCCTTTCGCCGATCCAACTGATGGCACCATACCAGTGAACTCCGCCCCCCAGACATTGGCAGCAAAGCCAGTGGGCCATATTCGGTGAAACGTTCAAATGCCCGGCCCTGTGGATACTCTGATGTCAGCACATTAGTAATCACGGCAATCTGTTCATAAGGGTGCTGTTGCCACTGAATATTACAGGCTTGACCAATCGCGGAATGACTGCCATCTGCGGCGACCAGCAATTCACCTTGCAGTTGATCGCCACTGTCCAGGGTAACGGTCACTGATGATATCGTTCTTTCAACGGTCAGAACCTTGGATGGACAATACAGTGTCACACCGGGAGCATTTTTCAGTAAGCCGAACAAACACTGGCCTGCATCATACAGTTCGACAACATTGCCTAAAGCTGGAATGTGATATTCTTTTGCATAAAGGTTCACAAACCCTGCATGACCACGATCACTAACATGAACGTGAGTTATTGGTATTACATAATCTTCCAGAGCAGACCAAACCCCGATCTGTTGTAAACGCTGACACGTACCGTAAGCCAGCGCTATCGCTCTGGCATCAAAGCCGGGGTGCTTCTGCTCCGGCTCTGCTGCTTCAATCAGGGAAACATGAATCTGCCCCTTGCTCAGGGAAGATATTGCCAGCGCAAGTGTCGCGCCGGTCATGCCCCCTCCAACGATAATCACGTTCATCTCTTAACTTAACCCTGTTTTGCTTTCGCCATCAGAGCTTCAATCTCATCAGCTTCTTTAATCACACTGGCTGTCAGGTTTTCGTTACCGATTTCAGTGATCAAAATGTCATCTTCAATTCGGATACCGATACCACGATATTCCAGCGCCACATCGGCATCCGGTGCAATATAAAGCCCGGGTTCAACCGTTAATACCATTCCTGGCTCCAGAATACGGTCACGTTCTGCGCCATAGTGCCCAACATCATGCACATCCAGACCCAGCCAATGGCTGAGGCCATGCATAAAGAACTGGCGATAGGCTTTGGTTTCGATTAAATGTTCAACTTCACCGTGCATAATGCCCAGTTTCACCAGCTCTTCCACCATAATCCGCACAACATGTTCTGTTACTTTGTTGATGCTGGTGCCCGGTTTATACAATTCCAATGAAACCTTCAGCGTTTTCAGTACGATATCGTAAATTTCACGCTGGGCGCGGGTGAACTTGCCATTCACCGGGAAAGTACGAGTGATATCTCCGGCATAACCCAGATATTCACAACCTGCATCAATCAATACCAGGTCACCCTCTTTCATCCTGCTTTCATTCTCGGTGTAGTGCAGAATACAGCCATTTTCACCACTCCCGACAATCGTATTGTAAGAAGGATAACGTGCACCCTGATGCGTAAATTCGTGATGAATTTCAGCTTCCAGTTGATATTCAAACATGCCTGGGCGGCAAGTCTTCATCGCACGCGTATGTGCCTGTGCGCTAATTTCACCGGCCCGGCGCATAATTTCAATTTCTGCCTTGGATTTGAATAACCGCATTTCATGTACCCAAGGACGCCAGTCAGTTATCGTTAAAGGGGCTGAAAGATTACGGCGACCGCCTTTTCTCAGTGTATCCAGCGCCTGGAAGACAATGTCATCCGCATAGGCAAATTCACCCTGTGCGTGATAAACCACATCCAGGCCATTTAACAGCTGATAAAGCTCTTCCTGGATATCATCAAAAGGTAAAGCTCGGTCAATACCCAGTTTTTCTGGCGCCGCTTCTTGTCCAAGACGGCGGCCAAACCAAATTTCCGCAGTCAAGTCACGTGTTCGATTAAAAAGAACACTATGATTATGCTTATCATCACTTTTAATTAATATCAGCACAGCTTCCGGTTCATTGAATCCAGTCAAATAAAGGAAATCGCTGTGCTGGCGATAGGGATATTCATTATCCGAATTTCGGGGCGCAGGCGGGGCAGAAAAAATAATCGCTGCGCTGGCCGGAGCCATTTTTGCCAGTAAAGCCTGACGGCGGGATAAATATTCTTGTTTGATCATACCCTCTCCTGCGACTTAGTTAATTATTTTGAGTTCAATAAACAGCAATTAATGCAATGTTGGCTTATTATTTTTTGCAATTGAAACAGCTTTAGGCTGAGTAAAAGCGATATAGCAAAGCTGCGCGGCAACCCGCACATATTCAAGAACTTCTTCCAATGCCTGAGCCAGCTCTTCTTGATCCTCACCTTCTTCATAGCCAAGCAGACCAATATTACGCAAATCACCCACAATCTCACTGACCTCTTTTTTATCGGTGAATTTTGGTTGCGCAACCCCCAACCCCAACAAGAAATGGTTTACCCATCCAGCCAGGGCATCTGCCCGTTCAAACACATTATCTTCCTCATCGGGCAACAATAAATGAAATGCAAAATGACTGTCATCCAATGATTCAAATGTAATTTCACGTAATTCACGCAATTGTTGAGCTAATGGACGGGAAAAAGCCAGCCCATCATTGGCTAAATCATGAACTAAAGCTTGCCAACTACTATCACGGTTGCCACCGCACAGTAAGCCACTAATCAACCCATGCATCTCAGCCGCTGTCAGCGCCACTGACTGCTGATGTAATATTTCGTCAAAAGATTGATAATCTGGTAATGAATTCTGTATAGACATGTGTATTGGTCATCGTTGACGGTGTAAGTTCATGCTATGCTACCACCAAGGGGAGTCGCTATACCAGACAGCAGCCATAGCTAATCGTGAGTTGTCTGTCGGTATCGCACTGTAATGATTGGCGTCTTGCTTTATCCTATCATCAGGAATGAAAGCCAGGGCGCAGTAATAAGTCAGGAAGGGGTCATGTCTGCACAACCAGTAGATATCCAGATTTTTGGGCGGTCATTACGTGTCAATTGTCCATCAGAGCAAAAAGAAGCATTGCTGGCTGCCGCGGTGGAACTTGAACAACGTTTAGAAGATTTAAAAGAACGCACCAGAGTAACCAATACTGAACAACTGGTTTTTATTGTAGCACTGAATGTCTGTCATGAGCTGGCACAAGAAAAAGTGAAAACCCGTGACTATGCCTACAATATGGAACAAAAAATAAAGATGCTTCAACAGACTATAGAACAAGCATTAGTTGAGCAAGGTCGCATTACTGAGCGCACTATTGCGTCAAATGAATGAATTCTATTGATAAATCATACAGTAGTGAGTGAATCATTCTATAATTTAGTTGCTTTCTGTATTTAGTTTCATACAATAGGTTACATAAAGTTGCTTAGTAAGCGTAAGCGCTGAATAAATTTCTCTGAGATGTTCGTGAACGGGGAAAGTCCCCTGAGCCGATATTTCATACATGATAGAATGTAGTGCTCCGCAGCCGGTGTGCATGCTCGGTCCGTCCGAGAAGCCTTAAGGATGCGACGCTGCGTTCACCTTGAACCAAGGGTTCAAGGGTTACTACCTGTAACGGCATCTTGGAGAACCCTAAATTTAATCACTACTCGCATTAACAGGCAGGTTCCATGTTATCAGATCCCCTGTTATCACTCAGACAAAGCGTCAGAAAGAAAATACGCCAGCAACGTCGTGAGCTCACTCCTGAACAACAAGTCCTTTTTGCCAACCAAGCCGCGGAAAAAGTTGTCAACCACCCCAGAATTCACCAAGCCAATAAAATTGCACTATTTCTTTCATTTGATGGTGAACTTGACACCCGACCACTAATCAACCAACTCTGGCAACAAAACAAACAGATCTATTTGCCGGTATTGCACCCTTTCAGTCGCCACCATCTGCTGTTTTTAAGCTATCAGCCAAATACGCAACTTGTCAGAAATCGTTTCAATATAGAAGAGCCGCCACTGGATGTTCAGCAGCTTTTACCATTATCTGAGCTGGATATCATGATGATCCCGCTGGTTGCTTTCGACCGCACCGGACAGCGACTTGGAATGGGAGGTGGCTTTTACGATCGTACATTGAGACAATGGCGACAAAAAAATTTCTATCCGATTGGCCTGGCTCATAACTGCCAATTAGTCGATACATTACCTTCAGCCGAGTGGGATATCCCATTACCAGAAATCATCACTCCTGAAAAAATCTGGCAATGGCAGTAAAGAATGGGCACCTTACACAAAGCGCCCATTTACGGCATAGCAAAATAATCAGTAAAGCAGACGAGAACGGATAGTACCCGGCAAAGCTTTCAGTTCCTGAAATACCATTTCAGCCTGAGCAGGGTTCTCAGTCACAATATCAATAACCACATATCCCATATCCCCGCTGGTACGCAGGTACTGAGCGGCGATATTAATATCCTGTGCAGCAAACACCTGGTTAATGCTATTCAATATACCTGGACGATTTTCATGAATATGTAAAAACCGGTTGGTATCATCAGCATGAGCAGGAAGAGAAACTTCCGGGAAGTTGACTGCTGATAAAGTAGAACCATTATCAGAGTATTTCGCTAACTTTCCTGCTACTTCATAACCAATGTTTTCCTGCGCTTCCTGTGTAGAACCACCGATATGCGGAGTCAGCAATACGTTATCAAATTTAAGCAAAGGCGACTCAAACGGATCATTATTGGTTGCAGGTTCAACCGGGAATACATCTACAGCCGCCCCTGACAGGTGTTCACTTTCCAGTGCTTCACACAATGCCGGAATATCCACCACTGTTCCGCGTGAAGCATTGATCAGGATAGAACCCGGTTTCATCAATGCCAGTTCCTGCGTACTCATCATATTCTTCGTTGATGGCGTTTCTGGTACGTGTAAACTGACCACATCACTCATATTCAGTAATTCTGATAAATGACGAATCTGATGGGCATTACCTAATGGCAATTTGTTCTCAATATCGTAGAAGTAGACATCCATACCAATATTTTCAGCCAAAATACCAAGCTGAGTACCAATATGACCATAACCGATAATACCCAGTTTTTTACCGCGTACTTCATAACAGCCCTTAGCCTGTTTATCCCATACGCCACGATGCGCTTTGGCATTTGCTAAAGGAATACGGCGCAGTAGTAACAACAGCTCACCAAGTACCATCTCAGCAACAGAACGGGTATTAGAAAATGGTGCGTTAAAGACGGGGATACCCCGTTTGGCCGCTGCTTTCAGATCAACTTGGTTGGTGCCGATACAGAAGCAACCCACAGCAACCAATTTTTCGGCTGCCTGGAAAATATCTTCTGTCAATTGTGTGCGAGAACGGATCCCAACAAAATGGGCATCACGAATTGCCTCTTTTAACGCCTGGGAATCTAACGCCCCTTTATGATATTCGATATTGCTATAGCCCGCTCCCCGCAGGTTTTCCACCGTGCTCTGATGTACACCTTCCAATAGCAAAAATTTGATCTTATCTTTTTCCAGAGATACCTTAACCATTTACCCTGCCTATTGTTACGTCAATTTTCATTACATTTAAGTTTCATTCTCTCAACATAACAAAAAAAACAGACACGGCAATACAAACGATTGCTATTCCTACCAAATAAGTCTTAATAAGATAGTTTTTATGCGGAATAAAATGATATGGAGAAGAATAAAGTCAGGATTTAGGTTATCTAATAATCAGAGAAATGAGATATATCACTAAATTTCCACTTATTATTAAAAGTAAAAAATTTTTAAGGGCGAAAGGTTCCGCCCTCTATGAGCAATATTATTGAGTGATGGTTTTCACTCCATCTAATGTTCCCATCAATACAACATCCGCGCCCCGATTAGCAAACAGACCGACAGTGACGACACCGGCGATACGATTAATTTTATTCTCTAACTCAACAGGATCGATAATTGCTAAATTATGCACATCCAGGATCATATTGCCGTTATCAGTCACAACGTTCTGGCGATATTCTGGTAAACCACCCAATTTAACCAATTCACGGGCAACATATGAACGGGCCATTGGGATCACTTCAACCGGTAAAGGGAATTTACCCAATACATCAACTTTCTTAGAAGAATCAACGATACAAATGAATTTCTTCGCTATTGCAGAAATAACTTTTTCGCGAGTCAATGCGGCGCCACCGCCTTTAATCATCTGCATATTGCCATTGATTTCATCCGCGCCATCAACATAAATATCAAGAGAATCCACTTCATTACAGTCGAATACAGGAATTCCCAGGCTTTTTAACTTTTCGGTAGAAGCCTCAGAGCTGGATACAGCCCCTTCAATCTGGTCTTTAATTGAGCCAAGGGCATCAATAAAATGCGAAGCCGTTGAACCCGTCCCCACACCGACAATCGTACCGGGAGTGACAAATTCGAGCGCTGCCCAACCTACTGCTTTTTTCAGTTCGTCCTGAGTCATATCAATTCACAACCTATATCAGTTACACGGAAAGCCTGTCAGCTAGTATAAACATTGACAATAACAAAGAAACTGCAAATCATAACCACCCGCATAGCGGGTGGTAAGTTCGCCGACATACCCTGGAGGTAAGGCATTCAAATCCTGGTTTAGTATGTAAATTTGGCTGTTGGCTATGAGTCTGCCAATCGGAACGACATTGTCATTGTGGAGCGGATCACAATACCAGTAACTGACATCGACCGTGCATTCTGTCGGCCCGTAAAGGTTGATCAATTGTGCGTCAAGAAGTGTATAAAAGTCATTTTGCAGTTGAACTGTCAGTTCTTCTCCGCTGCAGATGACGGTATTCAAACTGTCCAGGGAAAAATGTTTCCTGGACTGTAAAAAACTCTTCAGCATGGCTGGGACAAAGTGACAGAAAGAAACCGACTCTTTTTGGATCACCTCGTATAGGTAACCTGGATCTTTATGCTTATCTCGTTCCAAAAGAACCATGGTTGCCCCTGTTACTAGCGGCAAAAATACTTCCCAAACAGAGACATCAAAACTCAATGGTGTCTTTTGAATAATCCGCTCAGCCGGGCCAATATCAAATTCTTTCTGCATCCAACATATTCGATTGAATAAACTGCGATGGTTGACCATGACCCCTTTGGGTTTGCCTGTAGAGCCAGAGGTATAAATGACATAAGCAAGATTTTGTGGCCCATAGTCGCGCTGAGGCGTATGAGCAACCACATTTTCACCGCCCCATAAGTCGAGATAAAGGGTGCGGGCCGCAGCAAGATCCAGCCGACGCAGCTGAGAGTGGGATAACAGGCAAGTTGCATTGCTGTCTTCGAGCATGAAGGCCAACCGCTCCACAGGGTAGCTGCTATCCAAGGGGACGTAGGCAGCACCGGCTTTTGCGATGCCCAGAATTCCAGCGACCATGTCTGGTGAACGATCAAGATACACCGCAACCCTCTGATCCGGTTTAACCCCTTGGGCTAACAGGTAATGTGCGATCTTGTTTGCACGTTCATCAAGCTGTCTATAACTGGTGCTCTGATCTGCAAAGCGCAAGGCGACGGCATCTGGTCGCAGCCGAGCCTGCTGTTCAAACAAATCCAACACTGTACCGTCAGCGCCCCACTCACGATGCGTGTCATTCCAAGCAGCGAGCTCAACCTGTTCTTCTCTGAGCAACGTGGGGAGGGAAAGGATTTTTTTATCGGCCATATCGACAATATTGCCCAACAGTTGTTTATAGCCCTCAACAAAACGGCGAATGTGCTGCGCTTCAAATAGCTCAGTACTGAATTCTACAGCCCCTTGTAACCCATCTGAGGTTTCTGTCAGCATTAAGCTCATGTCAAATTTAGAAACGTTGGTTTCACACTGGACCAATTTCCAAGACAAGTCCGGCGTATGTAAGGTTTCCCTGGGTGAGTTTATGTATTGAAAGATTGGGTTAAACATTGCGCTTCGCGCAGGATTGAGTTGTTCAACCACTTCCTCGAATGGAAAACTTTGATGGGAATAGTTGCTCAGTACCCTGCGTTTCAGTTCTGCAAGAAAGTCCCTTACCCTTGCACCTCGCTCAATGTTACTTCTGACTACGACCGTATTTGAAAACAGTCCCACAATATTTTCCAACTCCGAGCTGACTCGGTTTGCGACCGGTGATCCTACAGCGATATCGGTTTGACCACTGTACTGAAAAAGGAGCAATTTAAATGCTGCCAACACCACCATGTACAATGTGACTTCGTTTTGTGCCGCAAAATGGTTTAACTTGGCAACGTCCTCTACACCTATTTTGAAGTCTATGCTGTCACCATGATATGAACGATTCTTCGTCAACATGCTCCGTTCGAAACAAA
>NZ_JAJAFX010000042.1:0-44011 GCF_025384845.1 Photorhabdus temperata
TGCAAGCATTTTCCTGTTACCGCTCGACTTGCATGTGTTAGGCCTGCCGCCAGCGTTCAATCTGAGCCATGATCAAACTCTTCTATTAAAAGCTTGATGCTCAAAGAAACTGACTGTTATTTCGTCATGAATTAACTGTTGTTCACTCTTCAAGACTTTAGTGTATTTTTTTGTGATACCGTCTTGTGAGTGCCCACACAGATTGTCTGATTAATTGTTAAAGAGCAGGCTGAAATAAAAATTAATATTCTCGTTCAGCCGGGCTGCGTATACTACGCTTTTCGCCCGCAGAGTCAAGCGCTTATTCACTTTGCTCCGCCTGGCCTCACACGTTTTGTCAGCGTTGTGTCGGTCAGTGGTGGCGCATTATAGGGAGTTCTTTGGCGCTGGCAAGCGTTTATTTAAAAAAAACTGTCGTTCGCGGATTTTTTCAACTAAATACTGAAAAAAAGAACAAATCAGTTATTTTTCACTCACCATTCCAAGGAAATCATCAGCAAAATGATCGACTTGCTGCCAGTCGGTATATTCAATTTCTTTGGTTGTATCAGTTTCCCCACCGGTCATCTTCATGATCAGTTTAACCATTACACGATCAAACCAGCAATAACGAGGATAAAGTAACGCACCAGCAAAAACACCACACAGATCTGGCTGCCATGGGGTATTAAGCAGGAATTTACGAACATACACATTCGTTTCAGGTGTACGCTTCTCTGGTTTCCTTGCTGTCAGATTCACGCCAAAAAATGCGGTTGGCATTTTATTAAGCTGCTGTTGATGACGAATAGCAAATTTCTTCAGTGCTGAACTAAAATGACCATATCTGATTGAAGCTCCAATCATAACTTTGTCATAAGATTTCAAATCGATTGTTTCTGCTGTTGCCAAGTCTCTGAGATCACATATCTGCCCTGCTCTGTGTAGATTCTCAGCAATGTGGGTAATAATTTTCTTAGTCTGCCCATCCTGACTGGAATAAAGCAATAAGCAGTTCATAGCGATATCCTTCTTCCAATAGATTATTCACGCCAGAAGGTCGGTGTAAATAAAACTAACAAAGTAAATACTTCCAAGCGGCCAAACAACATCGTTATAACTAATATCCATTTAGCCGCTGGGTTCATTGCAGTGAAGTTATCAGCAACAACACCCAACCCAGGCCCTAGATTATTCAGTGTAGCGGATATCGCAGAAAAAGCAGAAAGTTCATCTACTCCAGTAGCGATAAGCAATAACAGACTGATGATAAATACCAAAGCATAAGCAGAGAAGAATCCCCAAACAGCTTCAATAATACGTTCAGGTAATGCTCTTCGCCCTAATTTTAGGGTATAAACCGCATTCGGATGAACCAACCGCTTTAACTCACGGGAACCTTGGAGGAATAGCAATAAGATACGAATGACTTTCAGTCCCCCCCCAGTCGAACCCGCACAACCACCGATAAAAGCAGAACACAGCAGCAGTATTGGCAAAAATGATGGCCAACGGGCAAAGCTATCTGTACTGAACCCTGCCGTTGTCGCCATTGAAACAACCTGGAAAAAAGCTTGGTTCAGTGTCTCCATTCCCGATTTATAAACAGCATAGTGCCATAAGATAAAAGTACAGATAATCACCAGTGCTAATTGAATAGAGATGAACATACGGAATTCAGGGTCCCGCCCGTACACTGTCAGGCTGCGTCCCGTTAACACCGCGAAGTGCAGACCAAAATTACAACCAGAAATCAGCAGAAAAATCGCAATGATAGTATTTATCACTGGGCTATTAAAATAACCAATACTGGCATCATGAGTAGAAAACCCACCAATTGCAATGGTTGAAAAGCTATGAGAAATAGCATCAAAAACTGACATACCAGCTGCCCATAACGCCAGAGCACAGGCAATTGTCAGTAACACATAAATCAACCACAAAGTTTTTGCTGTTTCAGCAATTCGTGGACGCATTTTATTATCTTTCAAAGGCCCTGGCATTTCAGCCCGATAAAGCTGCATTCCTCCGACCCCAAGCAGAGGCAATATTGCAACAGCCAGCACAATAATCCCCATCCCCCCCAACCATTGCAACATCTGCCGATAGAAGAGAATTGCTTTAGGCAAGGTGTCAAGCCCAACAAGTGTTGTAGCACCCGTTGTTGTTAAACCAGAGAAAGATTCAAAGAATGCATCTGTAATAGAAAGATTTGGCTGCTCAGAAAAGATGAAAGGTAAAGCCCCGACACTACCAAGTACCGTCCAAAACAAAACAACGATAAGAAATCCTTCCCGAGGCTTTAATTCATGTTTTTGTTCCCGGTTTGGTATCCAAAGCATTAAACCGATAACTAAAGCAAAAATAAATGTCTGACTAAATGCACGCCCAGCGCCATCACGATAGATTAGAGCTACCAACCCTGGAATAATCATGGTGACAGAGAAAAGAATAACAAGCAGCCCAACAATACGGGTTATGGCACGAAAATGCATTCAGCTGGTTCCTTAGAAATCCAGTTAACAGAGAATATTTACAGATCAGGTGTTAAATACAGTACACCACGACTCAGATCACGTAATTTATCACCGACTTCACCCACTAGGGTAGCTGGAAGTGAAATTCGCAAAGTAACACTCTCTGTATATTCACTGGCAATAATCTGCCCCTCTGATTTCTGTAATAACTGTTCAATCATAGAGATATGGGCATATTCACACTGCAAGGAGCAGACCTTCTGTGGAACCTTATATTTTGTTTCCAGTAATTTCAGCGCCTGTTGGACACTATTTCCATATGCCCTGACTAATCCACCAGTGCCTAATTTTATTCCGCCAAAATAACGGACAACAACTGCGGTTATTTCACCGATATTATTTCCCATAAGCTGGGATAGCATCGGCTTACCTGCGGTCCCTGAAGGCTCCCCATCATCAGAAAAACCCAATTGTTGTGAATCATCCGGAGCACCAGCAACAAATGCCCAGCAATGATGCCGGGCATCAGGGTATTGAGCTTTGATTTGCTGGATAAATGCCTTAGCTTCATCTACCCCACAGGTATGCTCCAGCAGGGTAATAAAGCGACTTTTTTTAATCTCTTCAGTCAAACTCACTGGAGCTGTGGGTATTAAATAAGGCTTCATTATGGCAGTTGCAGATCCCTAGTCATGTTTTCCACCTTATTTTCGTGGATAACAATATTGTCTTCGATACGAATACCACCGAATGGTTTAAGCATCCCAATTTTATTCCAGTCAAAATGCTTACTGAACTCACTTTCACGCCAAGGTGCAAGCAACGATTCAATGAAATAAAGGCCCGGCTCGATAGTCAGCACCATACGGGGTTCCAGAATACGGGTACAACGCAGATATGGATATATGGCCGGAGCTGCTAAATGTGTACCTGTATCATCCTGCATAAACCCTGCCGCATCATGGACCTGCAACCCAAGAGGATGACCAATACCATGTGGAAAGAATGGCGTTGTCAGCCCTTTTTCAACTATAGCTTCTTCACTGATATCTTTCACGATACCGTATTTTTTCAGCAATTTAGCAATCCTATGATGCATCTGAATATGATATTCGGTGTAGCGAACTCCTGCTTTAATCGTACTGATTAGCGCTTTTTGTTCAGCAT
The DNA here is from genome assembly GCF_025384845.1 of Photorhabdus temperata. Lineage (NCBI taxonomy): Bacteria > Pseudomonadati > Pseudomonadota > Gammaproteobacteria > Enterobacterales > Morganellaceae > Photorhabdus > Photorhabdus temperata. Next base: position 3,624 of record NZ_JAJAFX010000042.1, read on the forward strand.
TCATATCTTTAATCAGAGCAGCAAATTCGTTATTACTTTTTGCTGAATAAGTACGGGTGATATCTGCTGCATAACCATTATATTCAGCGCCAGCATCAATCAGGAAACTACGCACTTCTGAAGGTACATTGTGCTGCAATACGGTGTAATGCAAAACAGCCGCATTTTCATTTATAGCAATAATATTGTCATAAGGCACATCTGTATCACGATGACCTGTTGCCATCAGATAAGATATATTAATATCAAATTCACTCATTCCAGCCTGAAATGCTTCATGAGCTGCTAAATGCCCGACAACAGCCGTTTTTTGCGCTTCACGCATACAGACCAATTCATAATCTGTTTTATATGAACGATAGAAATGCAAATAATCCAGAACAGCTTTCGGATTGATATTATGTTCAGAAAAACCAAGTTCTTTTGCTCTTGGTTGTGAACAACCAATATAAGCAACATTCTGTTTCACATAAGTACTTAACTCTGAATTGATATCTCCGATATTTGCCAGATGAATCATTTCAACTTCTTTAGTCCAGTAGCTGGTTGGCAACGGTTCTACGCTGTGCCAATAATCTATCGGTGAATAAAACCATAATTTAGGCTTATTAATACCATCTACCCATAACCAACAATTAGGTACTTTAGTTACGGGTACCCAAGCTTTGAAGTGAGCACTAACTTTAAAAGGATAGTCCCTGTCATCCAAGAAAATACGCTGTAATTCACCGGAGTGAATAAGCAGAGCATCCAATTGATTACGGGCCAGTACTTCGCGGGTACGTTGTTGCAATGTAGAGATATGTTCGTGGTACAGAGATGCCAACTTTTCCATTTCAATTGACCTTTTTTATTTTATGGCTGAACCATTAGCTTATCACAGCCATTGATATTTGCAGGTATCACGCGAAAATCATCCCAATTTATCGGATCCTGCTAACTCCTTATTTATAAAAATATAAAAACAACTATTGTCAATGAGATACAAATCTCACTTGTGATCACCCTTGCAAAAAACTAATCACTCATTTGCATTTACTTAACATAATAACCACAATCAAGCCTATCTGGTCATACCAGATGGTATGCGCTCATTTAGGAGAACGACATGCTCTATCAAAGTGAAACAATTCAAGTAAGCTGGCTGAAAGATGGCATCGCTGAACTAGTTTTCAATGCCCCCGCCGCTATTAATAAACTGGACACCAAAACTGTTGCATCTCTGGATAAGGCTGTCGCCAATCTGGAACAACAAACTGAATTAAAAGGCGTTTTATTACGCTCTGATAAAGCTGCATTTATTGTTGGTGCAGATATTACTGAATTTCTCTCTTTATTCGATGCACCTGTAGAAAAACTGCGAGAGTGGCTTGATTTCGCAAATAGCATTTTTAACCGGATAGAAGATTTACCCGTCCCAACCATTTCAGCGATAAATGGTTATGCCCTTGGCGGCGGTTGTGAATGTGTTCTGTCTACAGATTTCCGTATAGCCTCCCCCGATGTGCGCATTGGGCTGCCAGAAACCAAGCTTGGCATTATGCCTGGTTTCGGCGGCTCAGTTCGCCTTCCACGCCTTATCGGGACTGATAACGCACTGGATATCATCGCCGCAGGTAAAGACATTGGTGCAGAAGAGGCATTGAAAAACGGCCTGATTGATGCCGTTGTCCCCGGTGAAAAACTGATTAATTCTGCAATATCAATGTTGGAACAGGCTATTGCAGGGAACCTTGATTGGAAAGCAGCACGCCAGCCAAAGTTAGAGCCCTTGAAACTCAATGAAGTTGAACGTGGCATGAGTTTTAGCGTGGCAAAAGGTATGGTGATGAAAGTTGCCGGCCCTCATTACCCAGCGCCTATTACCGCAGTTAAATCCATAGAAAAAGCCGCTACACTTGGCCGTGATGAAGCACTGGAAGTGGAAGCAGCCAACTTTATCCCTCTGGCGCAGACAGATGTTGCCCGTGCTTTGGTCGGTATTTTTCTTAATGACCAGTACATAAAAGGGCTGGCGAAAAAACATCTGAAAGAAGTTACAACACCTGAGTATGCCGCAGTTCTGGGCGCAGGGATTATGGGTGGTGGTATCGCCTACCAGTCTGCCCGTAAAGGGGTTCCTGTCATGATGAAAGACATCAATCAACAGGCCCTTGAATTAGGTATGAATGAAGCTGCAAAACTGCTGAACAAACAGTTTGAACGTGGCCGTCTTGACGCCATAAAAATGGCGCGAACCCTTTCTTCTATTCAACCTACATTAAATTATGCCGGTATCGGACAGGCTCAAATAGTGATTGAAGCAGTAGTAGAGAATCCGAAGATCAAAGCAGCTGTACTCTCAGAAACTGAAACTCTGGTTAATGAAGATTGTGTTCTGGCATCCAACACTTCAACAATTCCAATTTCAGAATTAGCTAAGTCCCTAAAACGCCCAGAAAATTTCTGTGGTATGCATTTCTTTAACCCAGTGCATCGTATGCCACTGGTTGAAGTGATCCGCGGTGAAAAAACCTCTGAAAAAACAATTTCAACTGTAGTTGCTTACGCCAGCAAAATAGGTAAAACACCTATTGTTGTTAACGACTGTCCGGGATTCTTTGTAAACCGGGTACTGCTCCCTTATCTCCTTGGCTTCGGTATGTTGTTGCGTGACGGTGGTGATTTCCGCCAAATAGACAAAATTATGGAGAAGGAATTTGGCTGGCCAATGGGTCCTGCTTATCTTATTGATGTCATTGGTCTTGATACTGCATATCATTCTCAGTCAGTCATGGCTCAAGGGTTCCCGGATCGTATGCAGCGTGATTATAAAGATGCTATTGATGTTCTATATGAAAATCAACGCTACGGACAGAAAAACGGTATCGGTTTCTATAAGTACACACAGGATAAGAAAGGCAAACCAAAGAAAGAGCAGGACGAGCAAACTGATCAACTGTTGGCAACCATCTGCCAACCGAAGAATAATTTCTCCGGTGAAGAGATCATTGCCCGTACGATGATCCCAATGATCAACGAAGTTGCCCGCTGCTTGGAAGAAGGTGTCATTGCCAGCCCGGCAGAAGCGGATATGGCTCTGGTTTATGGTATTGGTTTCCCTCCGTTCCGCGGTGGTGTTTTCCGTTATCTGGAAACAATAGGAACAGCAAATTACGTTAAAATGGCTGAGAATTATGCTCACCTCGGTGCTCTTTATCAGGTACCACCTGGTTTGAAAGCCAAAGCTGAACGTAATGAAAGTTACTACCCTACAGCAGCAACGATTGCTGTCAGCACCGGAACAACAGCGTGAGGTCTGGAAACATGGAAAATGTAGTCATTATTGATGGCATCCGCACCCCAATGGGGCGCTCAAAAGGTGGTGCATTCCGTCAGGTCCGGGCTGAAGATCTCTCTGCTCACCTGATGAAAGAGATATTTAAACGTAATCCGGCAGTGCAGAAACACAAGATAGATGATATCTACTGGGGCTGTGTTCAGCAAACCCTGGAGCAAGGTTTCAACATTGCTCGTAATTCTGCACTACTGGCTGATATCCCTCACTCTGTACCTGCCGTGACCGTTAACCGGCTATGCGGCTCATCAATGCAGGCGCTGCATGATGGTGCCCGCATGATTATGACCGGAGAAGCCAATGTCACACTGATTGGTGGTGTAGAACACATGGGCCATGTTCCGATGACTCATGGTGTGGATTTCCACCCTAAAATGAGCCTGAGTGTCGCCAAGGCCGCAGGAGTTATGGGTTTAACCGCCGAAATGCTGGCAAAGATTCACCATATCAGCCGTGAAATGCAGGATGAATTTGCACTTCGTTCTCACCAAAATGCAACACAAGCAACACAATCAGGTGCATTCTCCAATGAGATATCACCAATTTATGGTCACGATGCCGATGGCATACTAAAACTGTTTGATTACGATGAAGTGATCCGCCCAGATACCAATCTGAAAGATCTGGCAGCTCTGCGTCCTGTCTTCGATCCGGTAACAGGCTCGGTTACAGCAGGCAGCTCCTCTGCATTATCCGATGGTGCATCTGCGATGCTGATAACCAGTGAAAGCTATGCTAAAAATCTGGGACTAAAACCTCGCGCCCGTATTCGCTCAATGGCTGCTGTTGGTTGTGATCCTTCCATTATGGGATATGGCCCGGTCCCTGCTACACAGAAAGCGCTCAAAAAAGCAGGTTTAGAGCTGGATGATATTGGCGTAATTGAACTAAACGAAGCATTTGCCGCTCAATCACTTGCCTGCATGAAAGGTCTGAATTTGCTGGATCGTATGGATGACAAGGTGAACCTTAACGGTGGAGCAATCGCTCTCGGGCACCCACTAGGCTGCTCCGGTGCTCGCATTACAACAACATTGTTGAATCTAATGGAGCGTCGCGATGTTCAGTTTGGGCTGGCAACCATGTGTATCGGTTTAGGCCAAGGTATTGCCACTATTATAGAAAGAATGGATTAAGAACCTATCTGTAAAAAAATATTATAACTGAGTCGTTGTTGCCGTAATTCCCGCCTGTCAGGGGCGGGTTTTTTTTATTATTTTAAATGAATTCGAAAGCATCACTATACATGTTGTCAGCAGAAGCATCACGCTCACTGCAAAAGCGCTCACGAGCAATTTTTGCCATTTCAAATCGCCCTGCAATATAAATATCATGATTGGCTAAACTGCCAAAATCCTCTAATACCGCTTTGAGCACTGTTCCAGTACGTCCACACCAACCATTCTCCGACTGTTCAACAACCGGAACAACCACCAGATTAGGATAACGCTCTGTAAGTAATTGTAATTCAGCAAGCTCATATAAATGTTGTGATTCTCTGCCACCCCAATAAATAGAGATCTGACGCTCAGGTTGTTCTTCCAATGCTGTCAGCAATATAGAACGGGTATAAGAAAAGCCCGTCCCTCCCGCAATCAATAACAGCGGATTAGTGCTGCTCTGACGGAACCAAGCCTTACCATGAGGGATATCAACATTGATCACTTTTTGATCCAAAATTCTATCCATCACCGCCATCGCATATAAATTCAGCTCAGAAGCACCAATATGCAGTTCAATGAACTTCTTTTCTGAAGGTGTTGATGCCATTGAAAACGGACGTTTATCCCTCGGATCCATCACCACCATCAGATACTGACCGGCGCGGAATGAGAACGGAGAATCGGGAAGTAACCGTACCCGATAAACCGTATCAGTAATAGCCTCTACAGAGGTTACTTTACAGCTCAGTGTTGTCATGCGTTCCCTCTTATGGTCCTAAAATATCTAATTCATCCCAAATCTTGTTGACGCGGGTACGCACTTCTTCACTCATCACAATAGGGCGTCCCCATTCCCTCTGCGTCTCCCCCGGCCATTTGTTCGTTGCATCCATTCCCATTTTTGATCCTAATCCTGAGACTGGTGATGCAAAATCGAGATAATCGATTGGTGTATTCTCCATTAATACTGTATCTCTTGCCGGATCCATTCGTGTAGTTATTGCCCAAATGACATCGTTCCAGTCTCTGGCATTAATATCATCATCACAAACAATAACAAATTTTGTATACATAAATTGCCGCAGATACGACCAAACTCCCATCATGACTCGCTTGGCATGACCAGCGTACTGTTTCTTCATGGTCACAACGGCAAGACGATAGGAACAGCCTTCCGGCGGCAGATAAAAATCAACAATTTCAGGAAACTGCTTTTGTAAAATCGGTACTAACACTTCATTCAATGCAACCCCTAGCACAGCAGGTTCATCTGGCGGACGACCAGTATAAGTCGAATGATAAATAGCATCGTGACGCTGAGTAATATGCGTTACGGTGAACACCGGGAACATATCGATTTCATTATAATAACCCGTATGGTCACCATATGGCCCTTCTGGAGCTAATTCGCCGGGCTCAATATATCCCTCTAATATGATCTCAGCACTTGCTGGTACTTCTAGGTTATTTGAAAGACATTTCACAACTTCTGTTTTATATCCTCTTAATAACCCAGCAAATGCATATTCGGATAATGTGTCAGGAACTGGCGTCACAGCACCTAATATTGTTGCTGGATCGGCACCTAACGCAACAGCTACCGGGAAGCGTTCTCCTGGATGAGCCTGACACCATTCCTGAAAATCAAGGGCTCCACCGCGATGAGATAACCAACGCATGATGAGTTTATTTTTACCCAGTACCTGCTGGCGATAAATACCAAGATTTTGCCGCTCTTTATTCGGACCACGGGTTACTGTCAGCCCCCAAGTAATTAGCGGAGCAGCGTCTTCTGGCCAACAGTGCATTATAGGAAGACGGGTTAAGTCTACATTATCACCAGCCCAAACTTGCTCCTGACAAGGCGCACTATTAAGCCGTTTGGTCGGCATATTAAGAACTTGCTTAAATTTCGGTAGCTTCTCCACCAAGTCACGAAAACCTTTCGGAGGATCAGGCTCTTTCAAAAAAGCCAGTAACTTACCTACATCATGCAAAGCCTTAACATCTTTCTGCCCCATCCCCATAGCAACACGTTCAGTAGTACCAAACAAATTACACAATACAGGCATTGAATAACCTTTGGGATTCTCAAACAGCAAGGCAGGTCCACCAGCGCGAAGGGTACGATCCGCAATTTCAGTCATCTCTAAATAAGGATCAACTTCGAAGCTAACACGTTTCAACTCACCTTTCTGCTCCAACAAGACCAGAAAATCTCTTAAGTCACGGTATTTCATACTATCCATTCGTGCCGGTTTTTAAGGGGAAAGACATTATAAGCTATCCCACTTAGCTTTTTTATATTTTTATCGCAAGACTACAAATTAAACCAATAACTTACTAAAAAGCAATGGGTTTAATTCAACCTTGCGACCTCAAAGTCAAATACAACGCAATGGGACCCAATTAGCTAATACTTTGGTATCAAACTGCTCAGGGAAAAATTTATTGTGTTGGAATATTTTAAACCCTTCATTCTTACCACTAAAATAACGCAGTTCTTCGCCATCAATATGCAAACCACTACCTTCACGTAATGCAATCACTATCTCTTCTGGGTTCATTGCACAGAATTCAGCCAAACGTTCATCACGAGTTTCCCCCATATGTCCACTAATATGGCTATCAATATAGTGAGGGTTAATTTGTACGGGGAACAATCCGATGGATGGTATGACAACAGCGTTACAGACAGGCATATCGTTAGTAGTACGAATACTTGGAGTCGCCACATTGCAACCCGCACTCCAACCAATATATGGAGTATTACGTTCACGCACTGCGCGCTGGATTGGTACAATCAAACCGTTTTCATGTAATAGCTGATTCAGCAACCAAGTATTTCCGCCACTAACCAAAATACATTCTGCATTTTCAATCGCCTGAACAGGAGAGTTAAAACGTTCAATATTTGTTACCCTTATTCCTAAAGCTTCTCCTAGCTCTTTAGCACGCTGCTCATGATCACCTTGAATAACCGCATATGCAATCAACACAGCAGAGCAAATATCATGTTTCTCAATCATTACATCTAACCGCTCTTTGGCATAACTCAACCAATTCGGATTACCTGAAAGTTTGCCATTACTCAGCAGAAATACTTCCATATTTCTTTTCCTTATATTAATTGCAGACAGAACCACCAGCATTATATTGATCGCTTTGCCCATGGCTTACCATGATATTACTCACAGCTTTCTTACTAAGAAACGTAGTATCTACTCATAACAATAAATATCTATCATCAAACAATTATCACTGAGATAATTCCTGTAATGCCCTTTCCTATTTTGCTATGCTTAATAGCCATTGGATCAAGGTTAAATAAACATGGAAAACTGGTACCTCATCTACTGTAAGCGTGGGCAAATTTCACGAGCAATAGAAAATCTGGAACGACAGGATGTTGCCTGCCTGACTCCTACTGCGAAAATTGAAAAAATAACTCGCGGTAAACGTACTGTGAATACAGAACCCCTTTTTCCTAATTACCTATTTGTTCAGTTTGACCCAGAAGTTATTCATACCACGACTATCAATTCAACACGCGGCGTTAGCCATTTTGTTCGTTTTGGTATACGCCCGGCTATCGTACCGGACGCTCTTATTAATGAAATCATGTCTGCAACAGAACAAGAATATGTATCACCAGATACACCTGTGACCGGTGATACAGTATTAATCACAGAAGGAATATTTGAAGGATTGCAGGCCATCTACAATGAACCTGATGGAGAAACCCGCTCTATTCTATTACTGAATATTCTGAATAAACAATTACCTAAAGCGCTTGATAACAAACAGTTTGTGAAACTTTAATCAGACAAAAAACGGGCAGAATTCACATTCACCCGTTTTTAATCAAATATTAGAACCTCTGCTCATATAACTGTTGAGCAACCTGTTTTGCGAAATATGTCAATACGCCATCTGCTCCTGCGCGTTTGAAACATAACAGGGATTCCATAATTACTGACCCCGGTAACCAACCATTCTGGATCGCAGCCATGTGCATGGCATATTCGCCAGATACTTGATAAGCAAAGGTCGGTACACCAAAGGTGTCTTTTACCCGGCGGATCACATCCAGGTAAGGCATACCCGGTTTAACCATTACAGTATCGGCACCTTCCTGCAAATCCTGTGCAATCTCCTGCAATGCTTCATCACTGTTAGCCGGGTCCATCTGATAGGTTTTTTTATTGCCTCCTTTCAGATGACTACTTGAACCAATCGCATCACGGAATGGGCCATAATAACCCGAAGCATACTTAGCAGAATAAGCCATAATCTGAGTATTTACATGGCCTTCCACTTCAAACAACTCGCGGATTGCACCAATACGTCCATCCATCATATCGCTCGGTGCAACAATCTCAGCCCCAGCTTCTGCATGTGACAGAGCCTGTTTGACCAAAATTTCTTTGGTTGCATCATTAATCACGTAACCATCATGATCGATGATCCCATCCTGACCATGTGTAGTGAATGGATCTAATGCTACATCAGTCAGCAATCCCAATTCAGGAACAGCATTTTTCAGCGCACGAACCGTGCGTTGAACCAGTCCATCAGGACTATAAGCTTCTTTCGCATCCAAAGATTTTTTATCTGCTTCAATAACAGGGAACAGAGACAAAACAGGAATACCCAGTCGGGCAATCTCTTCAGCTTCTTTCAGCAAAAGATCTATTGTCAGACGATACACTCCTGGCATAGAAGGTACTTCTTGACGACGGTTAGTGCCTTCCATCACAAACACCGGATAGATTAAATCATTAACAGTTAATTGATTTTCAGCAACCAGACGACGGGAAAAATCATGACGGCGCACTCGGCGCATACGGCGACCTGGGAAAATCCCTGGAAATGCATAGCTCATATAGCTCTCCTAACTCAAACCCAGCGCATAGACGCTGGGTTAATTAATATGCTATCGCTTTGAGTTAATTATCTTAGCACTACAGAACAACATGTTAAGATTACTATTATCACTTTTCCGTATTTGCTTCTGATGTTTGCTCTTCTTCTGAACGATCTCCCAGTTTGCGCTGTCCGGTATAGAAACGGGAAAGCAAAATCCCCAATTCAAACAGCAGATACATAGGAATAGCGAGTAAGGTTTGTGAGAAAACATCCGGCGGCGTCAATAACATGCCAACAACAAAAGCACCTACCAAAATATACGGCCGCTTTTTCTTCAGGGATTCGGGTGTAACTACCCCACTCCAGCACAACAAAATAATGGCAACCGGAACTTCAAAAGAGACGCCAAAGGCCATAAATAGTGCCATGACAAAGCTCAGATAATTACTAATATCCGTTGCAATCAGAACCCCCACAGGGGCTGTCTTAGCAAAGAATCCAAAAGCTATTGGAAACACAACAAAGTAAGCAAATGCCATCCCCAAATAGAACAACAGGCTACTGGAAACGAGCAGAGGGATCATCAAACGACGTTCATGCTTATATAACGCGGGTGCAATAAATGCCCATACCTGATAGAGAACCATAGGTGCAGATACGAATATAGACACCATAATGGTTAGCTTTATTGGTGTAAAAAAGGGAGAGGCAACATCCGTCGCTATCATACTGGCACCTTGAGGCAATTGCTTAATCAAAGGTGCTGAGATCATCTGATAGATATCATTAGAAAAATAGACCAACGCTAAAAAAACCACTAATACAGTAAGTAAACTGTTTAGAATTCGCTTACGCAGTTCAATAAGGTGACTGATAAGTGGTTGAGTATCATCAACAGCCATGTTTTCGTGTTCACCATTAACTTAATCAGAAGTTTTTTTCTTCGTTTCAGAAACCGCTTTATCATCCACCGGAGAAGATGATATAGGCGAAGCCACAATCTGAGATGCTGCTGGCTTTTGGGCCACCTCATCTGTTTCTGATGCTTTCATATTCCCTGCATCAGGCTCATTTTGGTATGCCTTTTTCAAAGACTCAGCCGCTTCTTTTAGCTCATCCATCGAAGCTTTCAATTCCGGGGACAAATTTTGTAGCCCCGCCTCTTCTTCGACTTTTTTCAGACTCTCCTGGAGCTCTTGCAATTTAAGCTCCTGAGCAAGCTCATTTTGGACGTTAGCAGCTAGAGAGCGTAATGCTCTGATCCAGCCGGCAACCGTTTTAACTGCCACAGGTAACCGTTCTGGCCCCAGAACCACTAAGCCAATGACCATAACCAACAGCAGTTCACTAAAACCAATGTCAAACACGGTTTATACCTGCTCTTTGTTTTTGCTCTCAGATGATTCAGATTGAGCTGCTGATTGCTTTTCAGCAATGTTTTTAGTCTCAAAATCAGCATCATTACTGGTTTTCTGAGCTTGCTGAGGCGGATTATCATCCCCTATCGCTTTTTTAAAACCTTTAATAGACGCTCCCAGATCAGACCCCAGAGTACGGAGTTTGTTTGTGCCGAATAACAGTACTACGATGACAGCAATGATGAGTAATTGCCAAATACTTATACCGCCCATTCTGGTTTACCTCTTTAACAGGGATTATCATTGATAGCTCATTATACGACGAACTATATATTCGAAAATACCGAAGACAAATTTTACTTTGTTTTACTTAACTGACACCAGCCAAACAGCCATGAGACGACACCCGCCCCCATAAACAACCAAGGAATATTGACCAAGCCAGACAACAAAAACAAACTCCCACAAAGAAACAATGTCGCACCAACACCGAGCAAATACTGCGACTGTCGCTGTTTTGTCTGCTGCCCTTTTAACTGATCTGATAGCTTCCCAATGCTGGCTTGCAAATGTTTATGCTGTTGAAGACTGTCATACACTAATTCAGGTAGTTCCGGCAACTTTTCTGCCCAATAAGGCACTTTTTCTTTCAGCGCCCGAATAATAGCCGGCAATCCAACCTGGCTATGTAACCACTCCTCCAGAAATGGTTTTGCTGTTTTCCACAAATCAAGCTGTGGATAGAGCTGTCGTCCTAACCCTTCCACATACAAAAGCGTCTTTTGCAGAAGCACTAGCTGAGGCTGCACTGCCATATTAAAACGGCGGGCAGTATTAAATAGATTCAGAAGAACATGACCAAACGAAATTTCCGCCAGTGGCTTCTCAAATATTGGCTCACAGACTGTACGGATTGCAAATTCAAAATCTTCAACATTAGTATCACTGGGAACCCAACCTGAATCCACATGAAGTTCAGCAACTTTCCGGTAATCACGATTAAAGAAAGCGATAAAATTTTCCGCCAGATAACGTTTATCATCTTTATTAAGTGAACCAACAATACCGTAATCAATGCCAATATAAAACGGATCTTCAGGATGTTCATAGCTGATAAAAATATTTCCCGGATGCATATCCGCATGGAAAAAACTGTCACGAAAGACCTGAGTAAAAAAGACCTGTACTCCCCGTTCAGCCAGCAATTTCATATTGGTATTCTGTGCTTCCAGTGCTTCAATATTAGAAACCGGGATACCATAAACCCGTTCCATCACCAAAACATTTTCACGGCAATAATCAGAATAAATTTCCGGTACATAAAGCATTGAGCTATTTTCGAAATTACGGCGAAGCTGAATTGCATTAGCAGCTTCACGCAGTAAATTCAGCTCATCAATCAACGTCTTCTCGTATTCCCGCACCACTTCACGAGGGCGTAAACGACGCCCATCAGGCAACAACATAGGTACCCAATTAGCCAGGCGGTACATTAACCGAATATCCGCTTTGATAATCGGCAGAATATCAGGACGGATTACTTTGATAACAATTTCCTGACCATTCTCTTTTAACTGGGCAGTATGTACCTGCGCAATTGAAGCAGAGGCCAAAGCTACAGGTTCAAAATTATCAAACCAAGTTTCCAGCGTCCCCCCTAAAGAGGCTTCAATATATTGACGAGCCAGAGCACCGTCGAAAGAGGCAACCCGGTCTTGCAGCAATGCCAGTTGATCAGCTATTGCCGGAGGAAAAAGATCACGCCGTGTTGAAAGCATCTGTCCAAATTTAATCCAGACAGGCCCTAGCTCCTGTAAGGCAAGTCGCAACCTCTCCCCGAGCGATTTATCTTTATGTCTATTCGGGATCCAAAACAACAAATAACGTCCAAAACGAAGAGGCCAAGTCAAACGAATTCGAGGAATCAACTCATCCAATCCGTAAGAAAGAAAAACCCGTATGATCAAATAAAGGCGCCTTAATTCACCTGGAGTCATATTTTTCCTCTAATACTGCCAATCGTTGTTCTATTTGACTGATATCTTTAGTCAACACGCTGACTTCTTCGCTGAAATAAGCCACTTCAAGCGCATTTGGCGCCAGTTTCCATTCTTCCGTTAATGTTTCCACCAGATAATTTTTCTGACATTCTATTGAGCCGGAAACAAACTGAAATCCTTTTTTAATGGCCTGGCTAATACCTTCAGCAACGATATCCCCGAGATAAGGGGAAAGATAATGGGCCAAATCCCATTCAACCATATCCAACAAAGCAGACCATTGCTGAATAACCTGCATATCCCCTTCAATAACCATTTCACCGCTATTGAGCAACCTGGAAATTTGTTGGCGATCCCGTAACTTAAGCAAAGCAGTAAAGTTAGTTTTAACCGTGCAATCGGCAGCATCAGCCCATTGACTTAATACATTCACTTGTTTTTCACTGAATACTAATGTGAGTGGTGTATCCATTTCTTGCAGTTCAATCGACAAAACTTTGCCCACCAGCCGCATACGGGCAGGTCTTAATACAGGTTCGCGGTACAACAGGTGATTCAACGATCTTTCCATCACTGCGGTTAAAACCGGCATAAGTGTGGAATTAATGGCTGTACTCAGTGATGGTTTTTCCATCTCAGAATTTAAAACCTCTGTGTAGTGCAACAATACCGCCGGTCATATTGGTATAAGTCACCTGTTCGAAACCCACATTTTCCATCATGGTTTTAAGTGTTTCCTGATCAGGATGCATACGGATGGATTCCGCCAGGTAACGATAGCTGTCAGCATCCTGCACAAAAACCTGCCCAATTTTTGGCAGTACATGGAAAGAATATGCATCATAAGCTTTGCTTAATGGTGCGAGCAACGGTTTAGAGAACTCAAGTACCAATAAGCGCCCGCCCGGTTTCAAAACCCGAAACATAGAACGCAGGGCTTTTTCTTTTTCAGTTACATTACGCAAGCCGAAAGAGATAGTGATGCAATTAAAATAGCTATCAGGGAAAGGCAACGCTTCCGCATTAGCCTGCACATAGCTGACATTACCAACAATACCGGTATCACGTAATTTCTCACGCCCAACCTTCAACATAGACTCATTGATATCAGCAAGAACAACTTCACCCTTTTCACCAACTATACGGGAAAACTTGGCTGCCAAATCTCCGGTACCGCCAGCTAAATCAAGGACTCTCTGGCCCCGGCGAACACCACTGGCATTAATAGCCATACGTTTCCAAATACGATGAATGCCAAACGACATCAAATCATTCATTAAATCGTATTTTGCCGCAACGGAATGAAATACTTCGGCTACCATACCTTCTTTTTCATCTTTGGCTACGGTGCGGAAACCAAAATGTGTGGTTTGTTTCGTTTGGTCTACCATGTTATCTGCCCGTTTTTTATTCAAACTGTTATAAAAGTGTATCAGCCTTTCAGATAAAACCCTATCCTGGCGTTAATCATTAGCACAGGATGGTTGGTTGGCTTTATTAGCCAATTCGGGATCAATAGAACGTTTCACCTCAACCCCTAACTTACGAAACCCCTCAGCCTGGCTTATCAGATTACCACGCCCTTCTGTGAGCTTGTTCATTGCCAGCCGATAATTAATCTGAGCTTTATCCAGGCTTTGCCCTAAACCTTGCATATCATCAACAAACAAACGCATCTTATCGTACATACGGGATGCCTTATCCGCAATTAAACGCGCATTCTGGCTTTGATATTCATAGCGCCACAAGTTATTGATAGTACGCACAGCAACTAATAATGTTGATGGGCTAACCAGCATAATATTGTGTTTAAGTGCCTCATCAAGCAGCTCAGGCGCCCTGTTGAGTGCAACCAAATAAGCAGGTTCAACCGGAATAAACATCAGTACATAATCCAGCGATTTCAACCCGGGCAACTGCTGGTAATCTTTGCGGCTCAAGCCACGGATATGACCTTTAATTGAGCTGATATGCTCCTGAAGAGCTAATTCCCGCTGGTGCTGATCTTCACTATTAAAATAACGCTCATAAGCGACCAGCGACATTTTGGCATCAATCACCACATCTTTCCCTTGCGGCAAATGAACAATAACATCAGGTTGGAAGCGGCTGTTATTCTCTGCCTTAATATTCACCTGAGTGCGAAATTCATGCCCTTCCCGTAAACCAGAAGCTTCCAGAATACGAGCCAGCACCACTTCCCCCCAATCTCCCTGAATTTTGTTGTCACCTTTAAGTGCATTAGTCAAATTGACTGCTTCTTTCGCCATTTGAACATTCAGTTGCTGCAAGTTACGGATTTCATGTGCAAGAGTATGTCGTTCACGGGCTTCCTGACCAAAACTCTCCTGTACCTGACGGCGAAAACCATCAAGTTGTTCACGGAATGGAGCCAGAAGATTATTGAGACTCTGCCGGTTCTGTTCGTCAGTACGACGACCTGTTTGTTCAAAAATACGGTTAGCCAGATTTTCAAACTGGGTATTCAGGCGTAGTTCACTGTTGATCAATAACCGCTGTTTCTCTTCGGCAGCAAGACGGCACTCTTCCAGACGTGTAGTCACTTCCCGCAACTCAGATTCTTGCACGTTATTGATTTCTCTCTGAGCCCGTAATTCTTGGTTAAGTTGCTCACATTCAGCCCGCCAATAGACAGACTGCTCAAGTTTTTCATTAGCAACTGCAAGCTGGCTGCTCAGTTCCCGTAACTCCAGTTCTTGCTGCTGAATACGTTGATGAATGGAGAGCCAGACGAGAGCCCCTCCGCCCAACAGGCCGCCAAGAACGCCAATCAACGTATATAACAACTGGATATCCACCTGTATTTCCTCTGTTACATTCTTCGACCAGCTAAGTTAAATTAACACTGTATAGATGTCCAGATTGATTTACACAAGTGTCTCAGCCTGCGAAGCCGCTCTCAATTAACTTATCCATTGAGCTAACCATTGCAAACCAAAAGCGCCCGGAGCTAATACCCCAAAAGACCAGATAAGTGCGGAAAAGATATTGGCAATCTGGAAGTAACGCAACGGCATGGTACAAATACCTGCCACCAATGGCACAATTGCACGGAATGGCCCCAAAAACCGACCAAGGAAAATGCTCCAAATACCCCAGCGCTCAAAGAAGTTATGCGCTCGTGTCAGCAATTGTGGTTTACGGGAAATCGGCCAGATTTTACCAACATCACCTTTAAAATGCGCACCGGCGATATAGGATACCCAATCGCCCAAAAAGGCCCCTACCGCCGCAGCCAACCAGATTGGCCAGAAATTAAGGCCACTTTCACCTATTAATGCACCTAATCCAAGCAGTATGATCGTTGCAGGCAATAACAAGGAGAAAAAAGCCAAAGATTCACCAAAAGCAAGTAAGAAAACAATCGGCATGATCCAGGTATCGTGTGCTTTAACAAAAGCGATTACCAACTCAACTATTTCATGAAGACTCAAATTCAAATTCCTGTATTGATTAATACCACATTCAACTTAACCACTGTTGTATTAACCAGAATTAAACCAACTTCTTATTCAAGGAAATAACCTTGTAATTTCTGACGGGCAGCAAAATCAAGACCAAAATCTTTCTCCAGCCATACATCTACACTGCCATAATTCTGATTAATACTGTTTAAAGCCGTCATTAAAAATTCTTCTCTGACAGAATAGACATAAGCGAATTTCTCAACCACATCGTCACTCATGGTTTTCGCATGTTCATTTAACAAATACTCACGGTAAGGTGCCAACGTAGAATTAGTCACCAGATAATCTTCCATTACCGTATCCAAATCAGCACCAAGTGCAAACAACACCAATGCAGAACCTACACCCGTTCTATCTTTACCTACCGCGCAATGTTGTACTATCCCGCCTCTTTCCGGCTGTTGCAGCAATTTAACTAATATCTTATAAGCCTCATTTTTCAAAGGCAGTAATTTATAAAGACGGAACATAAATGACTGCGGATCAAATTGTTCCAACCTCTCTGATGTCAATTTTTCCAGATTCGCATTCACTTCCTTGGATAATGGATTGGCAGGAGCATGATGATAATTAGCCCCATTCCATACCTGATCAGGCTTATCTTCTATTTCACCTATGTCACGATAATCTATGATTTGAAAGAGGTTTTTATTTGTCAGGAAAGATTGGTCTTTTTCCGTTAAGCGATCCAAAGCACCAGAGCGAAAAAGTAAACCTGATTTAATTTTCCCACCACTGGTTACCGTTTTACCACCTAAATCACGAAAATTAATCCCGCCATGAAGGGGAAGTACTGATGGGTGCAATAAAGATGTAGTAATCATGATGACTCTTAATTAGTTGTAAATTTTAAAACATTAACAGATTTCTGCTTAAAAGAAGAGTGAGCCGGAATATTCCGGCCCAAAAAGTATTATTTACAACAAACGACGAGCAGCTTCGACCACGATCCCTAATGCGTTACTTTCTGTTTTCTTAAGTAGCTCAACATCAGGAATTTCCTGCTGAGTACGGTTAACAATGACACCGGCAACCGTACCTGCACGCAGCCCCTGGCTTGCACACATAGTCAATAAAGTTGCAGATTCCATTTCATAGTTCATGACGCCCATCGCCTGCCATTCAGCCATTGAGCCTTTAAAACGGCTCACAACACGGCCAGAATAGGTATCGTAGCGTTCCTGACCAGGATAGAAAGTATCGGAAGAGGCGGTTACACCCACATGTGCCGTTGCACCGGAATCTTTTGCCGCTTCATACAGTGCAGTGGTACAGTCAAAATCGGCAACCGCCGGGAATTCCATCGGAGCAAAATGCAAGCTGGCGCCATCCAAACGAACAGCAGCCGTGGTTACCAGCACATCCCCAACATTGATATTTTCCTGGATTGCACCTGTTGTCCCAATACGCAAGAAAGTACGAACCCCCAATTGTGCTAATTCTTCAACAGCAATGGATGTTGACGGGCCACCAATGCCCGTGGAGCATACAATAACTGCTTTACCATCAATTTCTGCACGCCACGACGTGAATTCACGCAAAGAAGCAAGATGAACTGGGTTATCCATCAATCTTGCAATTTTTTCCACACGTTTCGGATCACCCGGAACAATAGCTAAAGTTGCGCCTTGTAGGTCGCTTTTGGTCAGACCTAAGTGAAATACATCAGACATATCAGACTCCTCAAAGGGAAGAATTTATAACGAAATTAGTTGAAATCTACTGTATTGAGCATTTAGACATCTTTTAGTGATAAATATCACTTCGAAGTAAGATAAAAAAGAAAAACGTACATTATTTTGGGATGTAAGTCACAAAATAATCATAAAATGAGTAAAAATAAGCAAACCATTATAAAGAAAAAAATTAACACATGCCTAAATAGTAATCACAAACTCAAAAATAAAGAGCCGGGCGTTTCCTTTCTACCATAAGCTAAATTGAATACGATCGTATATGGAGCAAACAGCCAATTATTTAATTATATTTATGATTCAAACAACACAGGGAACAGAATATATCCAAATGGCTAACTTGATTTATTAATTGTCAAGATGAAAAACACATGACTATTTCATCGAAATTTCCTATCCAGAGAATCGATAGCAGTAAATATCAATATAGTCAGTCATAAAGAAGAATATATCCTAAGAATCGTCAATTCTCAAAAATAAAAATAACCACTGTTATTAAAATTTACGTCATAATATTTACAAGCAACAACACAATGATCCGAATCATTTTCACAATAACTTCCCCCGATGAAAAACATATTTAAAAATTAACTGTATTTTATTTCCATAACTAATAATAAAATCTTATTTATTATTTTCCACCATATTTTCTTTATGTTTTCAACAAAAATAAAACAATTATCAAATATAAATATCACTGCTACCCTTTAATAGGATGCATATTGTTTAAACATATCAGAACCTTTCCATCATACAGGAGTACTACCTATGGCAAGACAGAAAACAGTTTTAATTACAGGTTTTGAGCCTTTCGACGATGAAACGATTAATCCATCATGGGAAGCAGTCAAGCAGTTGCAAGGGCGCGAATTGTGTGGAGCGCGTATAGAAGCACGCCAGCTTCCATGTGTGTTCGACGTCTCCCTGACTTGCTTATATGCGGCTATTAATGATATCCAGCCTGATCTGGTGATTGCCGTAGGACAAGCGGGCGGTAGAGCTGATATCACCGTGGAACGCGTGGCGATTAATATCAACGATGCACGCATTCCTGATAATCAAGGTAACCAGCCTATCAATACGCCGATCGTAGCAACGGGTCCCGCCGCCTATTTTGCCACGTTACCCATCAATGCAATGGTCAAAGGTTTACATGAAGCAGGACTCCCAGCTTCAATTTCACAGACCGCAGGTACTTTCGTCTGCAATCATGTGATGTATGGCTTGCTGCATTATTTGACGTATACCAATCCTGAAATACGCGGTGGTTTTATCCATATCCCTTATCTGCCAGAGCAGGCAGTGCGGTACTCCGGCACACCGAGTATGGCACTGGAAACAGTAATAACAGCACTGGAAATCGCCATTGATGAAGCATTAAAAAACAGTGAGGATATCGTCATCAGTGGAGGTGCAACTCATTAATTTAATATTCTGCTCGCGCAGTTAAAAACTCTCCACAAAAGTGACAGGCACAGAGAAATACGATCTATTGAATAATGTTGCAAAGATAATCCTCTCTGTGCCTGCACAATGTCCGTATGTAATTATCAAGCACCTGATATTTTTTTAAATTATTAACCAATATGCCGTTTACATAGATTATTTTATAATTTCGACTGTTATTATATTGAAATTTAGTTTATTCAAAAAACCTGTCACACCGTATGAGCATATAAATCATCTTTAGTTATGAAATTAGATATGTTTTCTAAGTCTATTGACAAAATTATTTCACCCAGTACCCCACGATTAATATCAGATTCGTCTATTTTTGTTACTTTTATTTCTGAAAGATGACCATTCATATTTTTGAAATACTCGTCCTCACGATTTTTTGTTCTGATCACCCTCCGTTTTGAATACAGATCATATTTATAAACCTCTGCATTGATCTCTTCAGGAAAATACATTTGACCAACAAAGGCAAAATGTTCTTCTTCATTTATATCTTTGCTGATCTGTCTAATTGCAATATGAATATGAGTTGCTCTACCAACATAAAACCCTGGATAAATAGTAGTAAAATTGACCACCCCATTTTTATCCGATTGTTGAGCCCCTCTTAGAAAAACTTTATCATCAGTTCTGTTGATACCAGATATTTCACCGGCTTCAGGTGGTATATCAGGACTGATATAACTCCAACCAGAATATTTCCCCCGACTATTACAGTGCCAAATATCAACAAATAACTTATCAACAGGCTTACATGTTTTCTCATCCATAATAGTTACTTTTAATAAAAAAGGTATTCCTGCTTCTGAATCAGTAATATCCCGCCTGACAATTTTACTATTCCGAAAATATGGCCCTGATATCTGCTCTGGGGCAAGGGTACACACACCTATTCCATTTCCACTCTGTGACGATAATTTTCCTTCCGCACGGGCCAAGCCAATTGGAGCAAGTGCAGCCGTCGCCGTGATAGCAGCACTACCTTTTAAAAAATCTCTTCGAGAGCTACTTTTCTTACCTTGCAAATTATTAACATCCATATAATCCTCTCTTTAATTATTTAGTTTCTATTACAATGCTTCCAGATTCCCTTTTGTTACGTCGCGGGTATTTTGTTAATAAAACGTATTTTTTCCAATATCAATATGGAATATATATATAAGTCACAAAAAATTTGATCACAAAGGAGGCCCCATTAGGCGACAAACACCCGCAAGAGAAAGATTATTTATGAAAAAGCCCATCACCAATAAAGGTGATGGGCGAATGACTGGATTGAGTTATTTTACTGATTCGCGGAGACGTTTCGCCGCCTGTACCATATTTGCCAGTGACTGACGGGTTTCAGTCCAACCACGGGTTTTCAGGCCACAATCCGGATTAACCCACAAGCGTTCAACCGGAATACGATCAGCCGCTTTGCGTAACAATGCTTCAATCCATTCAACACTGGGCACGTTAGGTGAATGAATATCATAAACACCTGGCCCAATCTCATTCGGATAAGAGAAGTTTTCGAATGAATCCAGCAACTCCATATCTGAACGGGAAGTTTCAATGGTAATCACATCCGCATCCAGTGCCGCAATGGAAGGCATGATGTCATTAAACTCGCAATAACACATATGAGTGTGAATCTGTGTGTCATCTTCGGCAATTGCAGCACTCAATTTAAATGCATCCACAGCCCAATCGAGATATGCCTGCCACTCTTCGCGGCGCAATGGTAAACCTTCACGCAATGCCGGCTCATCAATCTGGATGATGCCAATGCCGGCTTTCTGCAAATCGTCCACTTCATCACGCAGTGCCAATGCAATCTGTTTGGCGATAGTCTCACGGCTGACATCTTCCCTTGGGAATGACCAGCAGAGGATAGTCACCGGCCCGGTTAACATCCCTTTGACAGGTTTATCCGTCAACGATTGAGCATATTTAGCCCACTCTACAGTGATAGCTTCTGGGCGGCTGACATCACCAATAATCACCGGTGGCTTAACACAGCGGGAGCCATAGCTCTGAACCCAGCCATTTTGCGTAAAGACAAAACCGTCAAAGTGTTCGCCGAAGTATTCCACCATGTCGTTACGCTCAGCTTCACCATGAACCAAGACATCCAATCCTAAACGTTCCTGCTCGTTGATTGCCTGCTTGATATGTTCACAAATGTTGGTGCGATAGCTGGCGCCATCTACCCGACCTTTTTTGAAATCCAGACGCAAGCCGCGGATTTCCGTTGTTTGCGGGAATGATCCAATTGTTGTTGTTGGCCACAATGGCAGGTTATAGCGCTGACGCTGTACTTCCGCACGCTGTGGATAGGGTTGATTACGTTCACTATCCTGTGGCTCAATAGCGGCAAGGCGATGAGTAACAGTCTGATTATTCACCCGTTTAGACTCACGGCGGGCACGGATTGGTGCACTGTAAGCATCCAATTCTGCTTGTTTACTGCCTTCTGGCTGATTCAACGCCGCAGCCAGCAGAGCCAATTCCTCACATTTCTGCAATGCGAACGCAAACCAGCTTTTCACCTCTGCATCAAGAGCGGTTTCATCATTCAGATCGATAGGGCTGTGCAGAAGAGAACAAGATGAACCAATCCACAGTGTACGACTCTCTATCAGTGGTTTAATCAACTGATATTTAGCGGTTAAATCAGCACGCCATACGTTACGGCCATTAATTACCCCCAGGGAAAGCAGCCACTCTTTTGGCAGTGATTCATGCAACTGCGCAACATCATCTTTACCGGCAACCAGATCTACATGCAACCCCTGTACAGGCAGAGATTTAATAATTTCCAAGTTGTGACCAATGCTATCGAAGTAGGTGGTCAGCAACAATTTAACCTGCCCCTGAAGCGCCTGATAAGCAACCGGATAAGCTGCCAGCCACTCTTCCGGCAATTCCAGTACCAGAGCAGGTTCATCAATCTGAACCCATTCAATACCACGTCTAGCTAACTCAGCTAACACTTGCTGATAAACAGGAAGAATATCTTTCAGTAAAGAGAGGCGATCAAACACCTGACCTTTCACTTTACCCAACCATAGGTAAGTCACCGGTCCCAGTAAAACGGGTTTCACTTTATGGCCCAGAGCCAAAGCCTCATCCACTTCTTCCAATAACTGAGTCCAACTCAGTTTAAATTCCTGGCCTTGCTGAAATTCCGGCACAATATAATGGTAGTTAGTATTAAACCATTTAGTCATTTCTGCGGCGGCGGCAGGCTCACCAGTCGGTGCACGACCGCGGGCAATGCGGAATAGTGTATCCAGATCAATAATGCCATCTGCATTCTGATGACGCGGTGGTACATTACCCAGCAATAAGCTGGTGGTCAGAACATGATCATACCAAGCGAAATCACCAACCGGCACTAAATCAACACCAGCCTGCTTCTGTTGTTCCCAGTGACGGGCACGTAACTCACGGCCAGTTTCCAATAATTCTTGCTGAGAAATTTTCCCTGCCCAATAATTTTCCTGAGCTTTTTTTAATTCTCTTTTCAAACCGATACGTGGAAAGCCAAGTGTGTGATTAATAATCGTCATTTTCATTATCCCGTCATTTTTAGCCGTCTAGATGTTTACACATCCATAATCAACAGGTAAGGTATAAACCACAAGCGCAATTTATTCATTATCATCCTGAAGGTTTCTCATGATCGAAATAAAACATTTAAAAACATTACAATCATTGAGTCATTGTGGTTCATTAGCAGCAGCGGCTAATCACTTGCATCAGACACAATCCGCTTTGTCTCATCAATTCAGCGATCTTGAACACCGCCTTGGCTTTCGATTGTTTATCCGTAAAAGTCAACCGCTTCGTTTTACACCACAGGGTGAAGTTTTATTACGGTTGGCAGAACAAGTTCTCCCACTGGTCCAAAACGCACTGCGCGAATGCAAGGAACCGGGCCAGACCAATTTGCGTATCGCTATTGAATGTCATAGCTGTATTCAATGGTTAACACCCGCACTCAAACATTTCCGCGAAACCTGGCCGCAGGTCAATGTGGATTTCAAATCCGGCGTCACTTTTGATCCACAGCCTGCACTATTGCAACGGGAATTGGATGTCGTTCTGACATCAGATATTCTTCCTGATAGCGATCTGCACTACACGCCACTATTTGATTATGAGGTCAAATTGATTGTCGCCCCGGATCACCCTCTGGCAAATAAGCTGCACATCCAGCCAAAGGATTTAATTGATGAAACGTTGATGATCTATCCCGTTCAGCGCCAACGATTTGATATCTGGCGACGTTTCTTGCAACCCGCCGGCGTCATCCCCACCCTGAAAAATGTGGATAACACGCTGTTACTGATTCAAATGGTCGCCGCCCGTATGGGGATCGCAGCTCTGCCACACTGGGTTGTTGAAACATTTGAACGGCAAGGGCTAGTGGTAACGAAAACGCTGGGAGAAGGTTTATGGAGCAGGCTCTACGCTGCCGTCCGTGAAGGTGAACAACGCCAGCCTGAGATTGACGCATTTATCCATTCCGCACGCCAGCACGCGATGGATAATCTGCCATTCGTGAAGGGAATTTCAAGATCAAGCGTTGGTGAGCCCAGAACAACGCAACAACCAAACTTCCTTCAATGGTAAATTTATCAGCCATCCCACCGGAACCAAGATACTATTCATCATTGCCAAGGTTCCGGTGGGAAAACCAACACACGGGTAAACACAAGCAGTGAGATGTTCACCAACAGGTTGAATAACGCAATCGACAAGATTGTCATGATAACCCGTGAATCACAGGCTATCAGTGCTCTTTCCCTACCAGTAAAGCCTCCAGTAGATCCAAATCATGCAACAAAGTCTGAAGTGTCTCATTGCTGATTTTTCTGGTTGCACGCAGATGATATAACTCACCGCGCTCTGCCCTTAACGCAGTCAGACGGAAACGACGCTCCAAATCTTCCACCAGCAGATTATGTTCTATCTCATCCTGCCCTACAGTACGACGACGCAAATGACCAATTACCCTGGAAGCAACTTCGGTAATAACCTCAGCATCCAATTGCTCTTCCGTGCTGGCAGAAAGGCGTTCTTCCATCTTATTCATACTGACAATAGCCACTTCTGCCATTGCTGCCCGCGCCATTCGCACTTCACTGATATCAGCCTGCTTATCGGAAGCTTTAATTCCCTGTAGCAAGAATGGCAAAGAGACAACCCCAACTAACAGCGAGAGCAGGATAACCCCGGCAGCAATAAAAATAAGCTGATAACGTGCCGGGAATGGCGTGCCATCCGTCAGAAACAGCGGAACAGACAATGCACCAGCAAGTGTAATTGCACCACGAACCCCAGCAAAAGATGCCAGCAATAATTCACGTGTAGTATAAGTCGCGAAATTCAGGGGATTCTTTTTCATCAAAGTTTTACTGATATTCTTCATCAGCCACAACCAGCAGAAACGCAGCAATAAAAGTGCACCATAAATCACGGCAACTGCGGCGAACAGCATCCAGGTTTCAACTGTTGGATCAAGCTCTGCCTGCACAACGGATGTTTTCCAGATCTCCGGTAATTGCAGGCCCAACATGATAAATACCAAGCCGTTAAACACAAATTCCAGCATTGACCAGACACTATCGGCCCGCAGCCGCATCGCCAACGGCGCGTTACGGATAACGCCGGATTTACTAATAGTCATACCCGCAGCAACGGCGGCAAGGATACCGGAAACACCAATATGTTCAGCAATCAAGTAAGAAGCAAAGGGCAGCAGCAACATGAAAACAATTTGGGTTGCCGGATCACCACCGCTCCAGCGGTTCATCAAACGCAGGGATTTACTGTATAACCAGGTCACCGCAATACCAGATAACAAACCGCCGATAGCAACTTTAAAGAATTCGATAGTCGCACCGGTAACAGTAAATACCATCGTTCCCATCGCTATCGCTACAGCGAACTTTAAGGCTACCAGGCCGGAAGCATCATTCATCAACGCTTCCCCTTCCATCACACTCATCATACGCTTAGGCATGCGCCCTTTTCCAACAATGGATGATAAAGCCACCGCATCCGTTGGTGATAGCACGGCGGCAAGGGCAAAGGCAGCAATTAATGGAATGCCTGGCATCAGCCAGTAGATCAGATAACCAATACCGATAACAGTAACCAGTACCAATACCAGCATCAGTATGAAAATTTCCCTTCCGTACTGGAAAAATTCTCTGGTTGGCGTTTTCCAACCATCAACGAATAACAAAGGAGGGATTAGCAAGACAAGAAACAGCTCAGGATCGAAAGTCACATGTAAGCCAAAATGCGGCAAGGCTAGCAATGCACCCATTGCAATTTGCATTAACGGCAGAGGTATGCGAAACGGAATCACCTTAGCCAAAACACCAGAGACTGAAACCACCAAAATCAAAATCAGAATAGTAAAGAATATTTCCATGTTGCCCTTACAATTTACCTGAGAACCGTTGATATACAGATTGAGACTCTTTTCTTCCCGCCAAAACAAAAACCGTGAGAATAGATCTTAATGCTAAAATAACTGAATCAATCGAAAAAGGTAGATACATGCTGAGTCGTATCCGAAAGAATTGCAGGAATATTGTAAACTAATCAGATAAATAGCGGTGAAATAATTGAGAATTCAAAAGTAATCGCAAGAAATGGCAAAGTGCGTAGGCATGAAGACACCTTACGCACTTTTTAATCAATCAAATAGCCCAATCACCAGCATAAAATACTACCAAAGCGATCGTGATCACTACTGTACTGACATTTAACTTACGCCATTCGCCGGAACAGACACGGCCAATAACCAGAGAACCGAAACCCAGCATAATACCGGTGACAATATTGCAAGTCAGAACAATAAAGACCGCACAGAGCATACCGGACATCGCTCCAACAAAATCATCGAAGTCCAGCTTTCTGACATTACTCAACATCAGCAAACCAACATACATCAGCGCCGGCGCGGTCGCATACGCGGGTACAAGATATGAAAGTGGAGAAAGGAACAAAATTAACAGGAACAGGATACCGACAACTGTTGCAGTTAAACCTGTTTTACCCCCTGCTGCGGTACCCGCCGCTGATTCGATATATACCGCAGCCGGAGAGGCACCGATGACGCCTGCAAAAATACTGCTGACAGAATCGGCAGTCAGCGCTTTACCGCCATTAATAATCTGCCCGCCCTTATCCAACAGATTCCCTTGCCCCGCCACTGCGCGGATTGTACCGGTTGCATCAAATACCGCAGTCATTACCAATGCCAGTACACTGGGTAATACAATCGGCTGCAAAGCCCCCATAATATCCATACTAAAAACCAAAGACAGGCCGTCATCTCCCAAGTTGGGTACTTTAAAGAAGCCTTGATATTTCACAGCCGGATCAAAAATCAGCCCGATAACAGAAATCACCACAATCACTAGCAGCACGCCACCTGGAACTTTCAATTTTTCCAGGCCAAAAATAACCGCCAGACCAAGCAAAGTCATCATAACCGGAAAAGAAGTGAACGAACCCAGAGCAACAGGCAAACCTTCCAACGGGTTCTTAATGACCAAACCAACGCCATTTGACGCAATCAGCAACAAAAACAGCCCAATACCAATCCCCGCACCATGAGCAATACCCATAGGAATATTGCGCAAAATCCAGGAGCGAATACCGGTAACAGAAATCACAGTAAACAAACAGCCCATCAGGAATACCGCACCGAGCGCAACCGGAATACTGATTTGCTGCCCCAAAACCAAACTAAAAGCGGTAAATGCAGTCAGTGAAATTGCACAACCAATCGCCATTGGCAGATTAGCCCAAAGCCCCATTAACAAAGAGCCAAAACCGGCAACCAAACAGGTCGCAATAAAAACAGCAGTATGAGGAAACCCAGCCTGCCCTAGCATACCCGGAACAACGATGACTGAATAAACCATCGCCAGGAAAGTCGTGAGTCCTGCCAGAACTTCACGGCGTACCGTTGTTCCACGTTCGGTCAATTTAAAATACTTATCCAGCTTGTATTTAGCTGGTGCCTGAGTGCCGGATATCATGTTGTTCCCCTGCATTATATTCATGTATTTCTCCGCTTTCCGCCAAACGAAAACGATTACTTCACCTAATAACAATAATGAATATTGCACCAATTGGTTTCACAAACCATAAAAGCAATCGTTTGGCTTTCAGAATAAAAAACGGTGAGAGAATTTGAGGCGAAAGATTATCCAGTGATTATGGTGTTGGAATCAAGAGCTAACCGTATTTTTAACACAAAAAAGCTGCCTGTTTATTGTCATGTTTTTCTCGTGAAAAACTTGATAAAGTCACCAACAGGAGGTAAACCATGAGCATCAAAACCAAACTGATAAAAACGGGCTATTTGGCGAGCAAAAACCTTCAGATCAAGAGAAAATCAAAACCTTCTGATTTCGTAACGGACGCCGTATCGGCTATATAACTGGAATCAGTCTGTATAATAAGCTGGGCTTAACAACTCAAATTCCCATCTTTACCTCCAAAGGGTACTCCCGCCGACATCAGGCGGGAGGGGAATTTGGACGGGCTTGAAAAGCCCGTAGAATCATTAGCCACGCTGATGTTGAATGTATTGTTTCACCACTTCCAGCGGTGCTCCACCGCATGAACCCGCAAAGTAGGAGCGAGACCAGAGAACGGCCTTTCCGTATGCTCCGCGTAAGTCCAGAAACTCATTACGTAAGCGACGGGAGGTGACTGCTTTCAGCGAGTTAACCAATACCGATAGCTGAACGGTCGGGGGATACTCAATCAGCATATGAACATGATCTAAATCGCCGTGACTTTCTTTAAGTTCTGCGCCGAAGTCACGGCAGATTTCACCTGCATACTGATGAAAGGCTGCATAGTGTCGCTCGCCAAGAATCTTTCTACGGTATTTGGTCACAAACACAAGATGTACATGCAAAAGAAAGGCGGCATGTCGTGAACGATTAATTTTGTATTTTTGCATTGAAGTTAGCCGAAGGCACAGTAAAATAGAGAACAAACTGACTACACACTGAATGATAATGCTAATACTGAAAGCCTACAAGTTCAGACTAGAGCCAACCGAAGAACAGTCGCAGCGTCTGCGGCAGTTATGCGGCTGTGCTCGTTTCGTCTGGAATCACGGGCTTGACGAAACGAAGCGCATGCTTGAGTCAGGCGGCAAACTTCCCTCCGCTTTTGAGCTGAACAGGATGCTCACGGTGTGGAAAAACATGCCAGAACACGCCTTTTTGCAGGAAGCCTACACGGATAACCTTCAGCAAAAACTCAAAGATTTACACGGGGCGTGGAAACGTTGTTTTGATAAAAAATTGTCGGCAAAAGCGCCTGTATTTAAGAGAAAAAATGACGGACGCGATGCGATCCGCTTCGTTAATTTTGAGAAATATTGTCGACTTAAACCTCGTCGGGTAAAACTGCCTTCGGGTCTCGGTTGGGTTAAATTCCGGCAATCGCAGGAGGTGAACGGAAAAATTAAAAATGCCACCATCAGCCAGTCAGCGGGTAAATGGTCCATCTCATTTCAGGTCGAAATTGAGACACCTGAACCCCAGCATGAATCCTCCTCAATGATTGGGCTGGATGCGGGGATAACAAAACTGGCCACGCTCTCGGATGGCACAATATACGAACCTGTAAACAGTTTTAAGCGCAATCAGCGCAAGCTGGCGAGGCTTCAGCGTCAGTTAAGCCGCAAAGTTAAGTTCAGCGCCAACTGGCAGAAACAGAAGCGAAAAATTCAGCGTCTGCATTCGCACATCGCCAATATCCGGCGCGATTACCTTCATAAGACCACCACGAAAATAAGCAAAAACCACGCGATGATCGTGATTGAAGATTTGAAGGTCAGTAACATGTCGAAGTCAGCGAAAGGCACGGCAGAACAGCCCGGAAGGAACGTTCGGGCTAAATCAGGCTTAAATCGCGCGATACGGGATCAGGGCTGGTATGAAATGCGCCGTCAGCTAGAATATAAGCAGCGCTGGCGCGGCGGTCAGGTACTGGCAGTCCCTCCGGCATACACCAGCCAGCGGTGCGCATGTTGCGGTCATACAGCAAAAGAGAACCGCTTGTCGCAGAGTAAATTTGTGTGCCAGGTGTGTGGATATACCGCGAACGCAGATGTAAACGGCGCTCGTAACATGTTAGCGGCAGGGCATGCCGTGCTTGCCTGTGGAGGGACGGAGCAATCAGGCCGCCCGTTGAAGCAGGAACCAGACGCAGAGCGATCAGCCGTCGCCCACTAACGGGGATCCCCCTCTTGAGTCACGAAGTGCGAAAGTGGGGGAGGATGTCAAGACTATCACAATTGCAATGGCAGGATCGCGACAAAAAAAAGATATGGGAACTCTACGGGTAAAAATTATCCCTTCCCGCACACCGGTAAATGAAAACAATCAAGCCGCACTTGAAATATTGGATGCATTAAATGGTATAAAAAAAATCCCAGATATCTCCCCATCTGATGCATTAAGTATATTAAGAAATAAACTTAATGAGTTAGATAACCGACAAATCAAAATGGCGATAAAACTTGCGCTAAACCATTATCCTCCATCAACACGAGCACTTCTAGGGATGCTACTGGATGAAACAGGAATCGAAGACAGCAAACTCAAAAAATCTTTAAACCCATCAAGCCGTTATAAAATTGGTCTTAACTGTAATCAGTGGCAAAAAGCCAGGGAGTGGCATATCTCATGAATCTCCAGCAAAAGACAGAGAAAATAAATGCGAAATAAATTGAAAATAACAATTTATTGATATTATACGAAACAAATAAATTTTTATTAGTTACTATTTCAAAGAGTAAATATATAACGATATATCAGCATTAACCCTGAAACCAGCACAATGATGTTAATAAACTTTAGGAATGTCCCTCTGGAAATTTTCAGTGTCATCTGACGGCCTAAATAAATTCCCAATAACATCGCTGGGATAAACGCCAGTATTAATAACAAGAATGAACTATCCAGATAAATACCCAGAACAACAAAAATAATCACTCTTGTCAGGGTACTGAAGCCAATTAAAGTCGTCTGAGTAATCCGAAAAGCTTCCTTATCGGGTATCCGCCCGGTCAAATAAATGGCATAAAGAAAACCACCACTACCAAATAATGCGCTGAAAATACCGCCCCCCAAACCAAACGGAATCGCCGCTTTAGCCGGGAATTGACGATAGGCTTTACCAGAAAATAATGAATAAAGTGAATAGAAAACAACAAATAACCCTAATACCAAAACCAAAACATCGGGTCGGGCCATCAATAAAATCGCTGCACCAATCAAGCTACCGATAATCATTAACGGAACAATTAGCCTGAGTTCCCTAAACTCGGCTCTTCTGCCATCTCTGGCAACATTAATGACTGCGGCGGTTAAATCTATCAACGCAAGTAGAGGAACAATTTTCACTACAGGGATATAAAGCGCCAGAATCGGGCTGGCAATAAGTGCAGAACCAAACCCAGCCATACCAAAAACCAGGTAAGCAAAAAAAACAGCAAAAATACAAATAAAAAGATCGGGCCATGTCAGTACATGTAACATTGATATTTCTCTGAAAATAGTTATCAATCCAAGTGATCATTGTCTCAATACTAATAGCTTTTACTGTCGTTTGTCAGAACAATCTGCAAAAAATAACCACAGCAATTCAAGATACTCTTATGTACAAATGTGCTGGTAATGGACTGATAGAAAAAATAAAGGAGCCAGAATTGTAAATAACCACAAATATTCGTTAAGTAATGAATGATCTACAGGTTTGCCTCATTTTTCAAACTAAGTTTACCAAGGTTTCCCTAAGCTAATGAAAAAAATAAAATCTCTGCCACATCCCATACAAGCGCTATTACTGGCGATCTATATCGGCATTTTTCTCAATCTATCGGTTTTTTATCGTCATTTTGAAGAGACTCATACTGGCATTCACACTTCTAAGTTGGTTACCGGCAGCATTAAAGCTTTTACCATTGTCCTATTTACCTTTTTTCTGTTACGTCTTCTTTCTTTAGGCGGACGCTGGTTCTACCGTATTACTGCCAGCTTATTAGTTCTTTTCTCGGTTGCCGCCAGCTATTACATGACCTTCTTTAATGTCGTTATTGGCTACGGCATTATTGCTTCAGTCTTGACTACAGATATTGATTTATCCGTTGAAGTTATTGGTTACAACTTTATCATCTGGCTAATTTTGCTCAGTATCTTGCCACTACTGCTTATCTGGTCGGGTAATCTACACAATACTCTGCTTGAACAACTGAGAACCCCCGGCCAGCGAATAAAATCACTGGCAGTCATGCTAATGGCTGCATTACTGGTATGGGTTCCGCTGGACTGGATGAACACTCAGCAAAAAGCTAACGACGCGCTCAATAATATCGATATGCCAAGCTATGGCGGTGTGGTTGCGCACTCTTATTTACCTTCTAACTGGCTAACTGCGCTAGGGTTATATATTACTACTGCGACAGACGAATATCTGAATCAGAATGAACTGTTTGATCCGACACAAAAGTTCACTTACGTCGCTCCACAAGGCATTAATGATACCTACGTGATATTTATCATTGGTGAAACTGCGCGTTGGGATCATATGGGAATATTGGGATATGAGCGCGATACAACCCCACTTCTGAGCAAAGAACCGAACCTGGTCGCATTTCGTGGTGAATCCTGCGACACTGCCACCAAACTTTCCCTGCGCTGTATGTTTGTACGCGAAGGGGGCACCAAAAATAACGACCAGCGCACACTGAAAGAACAAAACATATTCTCAGTTATGCATAAATTGGGATTCAGCTCAGAACTTTTCTCAATGCAAAGTGAAGTCTGGTTTTATAACAAGACCGAGGTGGACAATTTTGCTTTCCGTGAACTGATCGCCTCTGAGAGCCGCAACGATGGCAAACCTGTTGACGATATGATGTTAATTAATGAATTAAAAGAATCACTGGAACATCATCCAAACGGCAAACATCTGGTCATCTTGCATACTAAAGGCTCTCACTATCTATATTCACAACGTTATCCGCGCAGCTTTGCTAAATATCAGCCGGAATGCATGAACGTCGATGATGACTGTAGCAAAGAACAGCTCATCAACGCATTTGATAACAGCATCTTATACACCGATTACTTTATCAAAAACGTCATTGACCAGGTACGGGATAAAAAAGCGCTGGTATTTTACACCTCAGACCACGGCGAATCGATCGACGATGATTCCCATTTGCACGGCACACCACGTCATATAGCGCCACCGGAACAATTCCGTGTGCCATTGATAGTTTGGGCATCAGATAAATTCATGGCTGCCCCAAATAATGCTCAGGCTTTTGAAAACCTCAGAACACAGGCCAAAACAGGTAATATCTATCGCCATGTTGAGCTATATGACACCATTCTCGGTTGCCTCGGCTATACCTCACCGGACGGTGGAATGATGACAAGTAATAATCTGTGCGGTGATTGAGGAACATTCTCAGTCCTGAAATACATTAATACTTTCTTATAAAATGAATGCCTAATTATTCCGTTTTATACTTCAACGAATAATATAGTCATTCATTTTACCGATTGTAGTTAGATATTTTCAATAGATAAACTAAGAACTCAATAAATCAATTCAGATTAAATTAAATCATAGGTGAATATATTTTACGATATGTTATGATTCATTTTCAGACATATACTTAGGCCAACGAGAGATAAGATGCAAACAAACGAAAGAAAAGTGCTATGCATGATAGAAAAAGGGTATTCCTACGAAAGAGAAGATCAGCTAGGGAAACTCAGAGTGTATTTTGAGATTTTGAATAATGGTGAAATTGTACCAATTAATAAAGAAAGTTTATTTTGTGAAACTGAACAGGTTTTCGTTACTTCAGGGTATAGCGAATTACGTGAAAAGTATAGTTCCTCACTTTTTGCAGCAACATGTGTTCCAACAAACTTTGAGAAAAAAGAAGGGAACTGCCAATATATCACCAGAGCAAACTTTTGCGAAG
The DNA here is from genome assembly GCF_025384845.1 of Photorhabdus temperata. Classification (NCBI taxonomy): domain Bacteria; kingdom Pseudomonadati; phylum Pseudomonadota; class Gammaproteobacteria; order Enterobacterales; family Morganellaceae; genus Photorhabdus; species Photorhabdus temperata. The sequence continues at coordinate 37,035 of NZ_JAJAFX010000042.1, forward strand.
AGATCAAAGGGCTTTTAGCCTGCCAAGTTTACGATCTTCCATTTCCTGACGTTAACGAAGCAGTTATTATTTTAACAGAGAAACCCGTAACAAAAACAATCCTAATCCAAAATGACAGCTATATCTATGGGCCTTTCGATTATATTGATGAAATAGACCCAGCAACAAACCAACATATTTTACATTTAAAACCCATAAGTACACCATTAAATAAAATCCAGCAATTTCATATTGGAAAAATAGGCATCCAGAAATGTATCGCATATTTATCACAAAATAATCATTCACATATGACTTTTCTATGCAATATAAAAAGAATATTTGAAAACATAGATGATACCATCGATTATATAACTAACGATCAAATCATTTCAACCTATGGGAATAGAATTGCACAAAACTCTGAGATAAGAAGTTTCAACAAAGGAACAATAGCACAAATCCGTAAGTGCTATACTTCCTCACAAGAATTTAGAACTTTCCCTGAAAGATTTAATAGGCTATTTCAAAGTTTAGAAATGGCAGAAAGTTGGGATAATACCCGGAAAGATTTGATGGATAGTTTTCTTTCAATTGATAAAGGAAAAGAAATTTTAAAAAAATATATCGACGAAAATAAAGAAAAATATTTTCGGGAAGAAAAGCAATCTTTTTTAAAGAAATTACAAGAAGATAAATTAAATCAGCAACAAACATTTAATGAGTTAGTCAATAAAAAAGAGCAAGTAGAAGCTGATATCCGCAAAATGCTGCGAGCAAGAGAGCTGTTTCTATTCAATGGTGGTCAGATATCAACAATCACCATTACGGCAGAAGAAAAAAATAAGATTGAACAGAAGCTATCTTCCCGGCGTAAAGAATTAGATACTCTAACCGCAGAAGTCAAAGTTTTAGAAGAAAAACATAGTCGTTTTAAAAAAATCGAAGACTTAAAAAATGAAATAGATGATCTGGAGCGTGAACGCGACAGATATAGAGACAGAAAAAGGCAGATGGAAGAACAGGTTGAGGATGTTGCGAAAAAACTGAGAGAAAGTAATGAAGTATTAACCAGCAGGTTAGTTCAGCTTAAACCCGATGTAGATGCTTTATGTGGTTTAAAGCCAAAAGCAGTATTTAGCTCATTGGATTATAATGTCATAACAAGGGAAATTTCAGCAACTGAAAGTGATGAAGATACCCGTGAAAATCTAATCAATAGCGTCCTTGATGCTTTAAATAATCGAGGCCGTAAAACAGATTATTATACCGTTGCGAATATTCTGACAACCATAGCACAATGTCAGTTTACATTATTTAGCGGATTACCTGGAACGGGGAAAACATCGCTGGCAAAAATACTAGCAGCCAGCCTGGGGCTACAAAATCGCTTATTAAATATTCCTGTTGCACGAGGTTGGACTTCATCAAGAGATGTATTAGGTTTCTATAATGCTTTATCCCAATCATTTATCCCTTCCGCTACTGGGTTGTTTGATTTAATTAGACATCTTCATTACGAAATGAAAGAGAAAATTGAATCAGCCGCTCCAGCTATTGTTTTACTTGATGAATTTAACCTTTCACAACCGGAACACTACTTCAGCCCGTTCCTTGAAATGGCCGATCCTGAGTCTAAACGAATAATTTTAACCGGTAATCCAGAAGAGCAACATTTTCAGGTACCCACCTATTTACGCTTTTTAGGCACTATCAATCAGGACGAATCTGTTCAATCCCTTACTCCCAGGTTGTTAGACAGGGCTGCTATAATCAATTTTGATGATTTTGAACAAGACTATGATTTGAGTGTAGTAAAATCAGATACCCATAAAGATTTAAGCATTTCTCCAATTACTGGAAATAAATTCATTGATATTTTCCTTCCAAGATCTTTAGAAATGACACCAGATATTGAGCGAATTCTGCAATTAATCATCGAAACTTTACGTGATGATAACCCAGAATTCGGAACTCCCGTTATTGTTTCATATCGAAAAATAAAAGCTATTCGCTCATACCATAATGTGGCTGGCCCAATGATGTATATCGAAAGTAAATACAAAGCATTAGATTACGCTGTAGTTCAACATATATTACCTCTTTTAAATGGCTATGGACAGAATTTTGGTAATCGATTAAATACCTTGTTAGATAATTTACCTGACGAAATGGAACGCTCACATAAACTGCTAAGAAGAATTATTAGCACCGGAAACCAAAATATGTTTTGTTATGGGGCTAATATATGATCTGTTGGGAAATGTTTATCAATTCAATTTCTGATGGGGAAGTTGTTGATCTCAGAATCAACAACAAATATCAAATTACAGAATTAGATCATATTCTGTTTCAAGTTTCTTTATCGGAAGATGATATTGAGAAAAATAGCACGCCTATAATAATCATAGGAGATACATCTCTGGAATTAATTTTTTCTCACTATGAAAATAGCGAAAAAATATACACGTCAATAGAACCACTGAGCTCACATCGTTCAAGATATTTTTATAACTTCTTTGGGGAAAGCCAAGTTTATCTTTATTTAGGAAACCAATATGATCCTATCTATAGTGTTACCTTTGATATTCTGGCAAGACGAGAAAATGTCGTCTTAGCAAACATTATGTTAGAATATCTAACCGAAAACTTAGAGGATATTGTTTCCATTTGTTTTTCAAAAAGCAGAAAAATCACCTCATCGAATGAAGATAATATTTTTAATTTCAATAAATTAGAAATAATAAAAGAAACAGTTAATTATTTGACGCAACATTTTCCATTATTTATTATAGAACATAAACACACTTTAGAACCTAAATTAATTCTATCAAAACAAGGGCAACCCACCGGACCAGATTCAATTATGTGGGCATTATACAATCTTGACCAGTTATCTCCTGCGAATAATGAAGACGCCAACATATTCTATAATAACAGAGGATATGCTTTCAATGAACTTCCTAAAGAGACACTAAAAGAAAATACGAATACTTACGAAAACAAAGTCATCCACGCTTTTCTAAAACAAGCTAATATCTTCCTGATGATGCTTAAAGAATCACTGACTTCCCCTAAAGATAAAATCCAATCCTTAGAAAAAAATGAATTTATCCAATTTAACCACACAATGTCAAAATATGCCTATTTAGCCTTAAAAAATAAATCCAAAAAAATTGAAAACCTAATTAACACTTTAGAAAAAACAAGATTATTGTTTAATAAAAAAATACCCTCAACAGCACCAATAGGTATCGTTCCTAAAGTCACACCTTATGTTGCTAAACATAACCATTACAGAAAAACCTTTTATCTTATTGAGCAGTACCACCATGCACCAACATCCTCTTTTATTGGCAAAGAACTTTTTTCCGGATTAAAAAACCTTTCAGCAATTTATGAAACTACTGTATTGATTTTATTACATGAAATTATTCAAGAAAGTTATAAAGTTCAGCTTATTGAACAAAGTTATAGACTTCATGCGGAAGAATTACCTTTCGGCGGCGTCACAATAAAAAGACCAGAAAATGAAATTAATAATTATTTCTTATTTAAAAATGAAAAATATGACATTGAATTATTTTACGAAGCAAAAATTTTCCCTTTAAGCGCCCATAGTAAAAAAGGGGATCTTGTTGATACAAGTAACAATACTGATTCTAATAAATATGGAAAACACCATTTTCACCCTGATTTTATCATGAAAATAAATTCAAAAAGCTGGAAAAACCCACTAATTATAATACTTGATGCAAAATATAAAGATGCAAAAACGATAAAAGAGCATGATATTAATGAATTAACAAGGAAGTATTTATTTAATATACATCAGGTTAATGAAAATATGGCCTTAGGAATGTCCCCGGTAAAAATGCTTTTTATTCTATTCGCACATAATTCTGAAGAAACCGTTGTCAGATCAGTTTCCCCACGACATTGTATCAATGGTCAGTTTCCAGTCTTACCACAATCAATCGCTATTTCAGTTAAACCTAATGAAAAAAATATATTAATCGAACACTTTATTGCACTTAAAGAAATTATGGATAATAATAAAGACTAATTGTATAAATCTACCAATTGAAATTATTATCAATCAAAACAATATAAGATAATTATGTCACTCCGAAAACACACATAACATTCATTTTCTCTGATTGTTTTAAGGTGTTATTTATTTTCATCCACTAAGATTTATTTTTAAATTTTTGACAATTTATGTAGTTGAATATCTAAATATCATTAGTATTTTTCTGAAGAGGAAATTATTATGGAATATCAAAAAATTGGACAAATGAGCCTTAAAAACTCAGGCGGATTCGTTGCTAGAATCCAATTTAGTTATATTGATGACAACGGTGAAAAGTTTCTAAGTAAACAAAGTGATGATATTACTCTTGGAGTCACAAAGACTCTTGATCCAGGCGATCTTGGGGTTCCTGATGGGATGATGGTTTATATGCATGTATTTGTAGTATGGGGGCGTGATAATGAAGCTCATCAAGTTTTTTCATACAAAAAAGGGAGTCAAGCGATTGCCAACTATATGATCAGTGGTACAACATTAAATAATGATCTTGGCTTAATCGATGTTATACAGTAATACATACAGGCCCTGAAAAAGCAGGGCCTTATAGGCTAAAGCTTTACTTTTTCTGCCTACGGTAAATCCTAGAACGGTTATCTATTAAGGAAAAATATGAAATCACGAGCCGCTGTTGCATTCGGGCCGGGCCGTCCCCTTGAAATCGTTGAAATCGATGTTGCCCCACCCCAGGCCGGTGAAGTACTGGTCAAAATCAGCCATACCGGTGTGTGTCATACAGATGCCTTCACCCTATCAGGGGATGATCCGGAGGGCATTTTTCCTGCTGTGCTCGGGCATGAAGGCGCAGGTGTCGTCGTTGAAGTTGGTGAAGGCGTCACCAGCGTCAAACCCGGTGACCACGTTATCCCTCTTTATACCGCGGAATGCGGAGAATGCCTGTTCTGCAAATCAGGAAAAACCAATCTGTGTGTGGCCGTACGGGCAACTCAAGGAAAAGGTGTCATGCCGGATGGCACAACCCGTTTTTCCTACCAAGGACAGCCTATTTACCATTACATGGGATGCTCTACATTCAGCGAATACACAGTCGTAGCCGAAGTATCACTGGCAAAAATCAACCCGGAAGCAAACCATCAAGAGGTATGTTTGCTGGGCTGCGGTGTCACAACCGGCATTGGCGCAGTGCACAATACCGCAAAAGTGCAACCTGGTGACTCTGTCGCCGTCTTTGGGCTCGGCGGCATTGGCCTTGCCGTGCTCCAGGGAGCCCGTCAGGCAAAAGCGGGTAGGATCATTGCCATTGATACAAATCCGGCAAAATTTGAGCTGGCCAGACAGTTCGGGGCAACCGACTGCCTGAACCCGAATGATTACGATAAGCCTATTCAGCAGGTCATTATTGAGATGACGGAATGGGGAGTAGATCATACTTTCGAGTGTATTGGTAATGTTAATGTTATGCGTGCCGCGCTTGAAAGTGCACACCGTGGCTGGGGACAATCAGTGATTATTGGCGTGGCGGGTGCAGGACAGGAAATCTCAACCCGGCCATTCCAACTGGTCACGGGTCGTTCATGGCGAGGCACCGCCTTTGGTGGTGTTAAAGGCCGCAGTCAGTTGCCTAAAATGGTGGAAGAGGCAATGAAAGGTAAAATTGAGTTAAAGCCTTTTGTTACTCACACCTTACCGCTCGAGCGCATCAACGAAGCATTCGAACTAATGAATGAAGGAAAATCCATTCGCACAGTTATCCATTACTAAGCTGTTTTGCGGGAGTTAAAAACCGTGCTTTGACAGACGGTTTTTAACAAAACAGGAAACGATGGCCGGATTTACCGTGAAATGAGTGAACCTGTAAGGTTTACCGAGAGGAAAAAGAATGGAAAGAATTGAACGCCACGCTTGTTTTGGGGGATGGCAGGATGTTTATCAGCACGAATCGGCCGTACTTGGCTGTGCCATGAATTTTGCTGTTTACCTTCCTCCTCAGGCTGAACATCAGAAATTACCGGTACTGTACTGGCTCTCAGGCTTAACATGCAATGAGCAGAATTTCATCACTAAAGCAGGTGCTCAACGCTACGCTGCCGAACAGGGTATTATCCTTGTCGCCCCAGATACCAGCCCTCGTGGTGAGAACGTTGCGGATGACAACGCTTATGATTTGGGTCAGGGCGCCGGTTTTTACCTCAACGCAACACAGGAACCTTGGGTACCTCACTATCGCATGTACGATTATGTGGTGTCAGAGCTACCGACACTGATCGAAGCACACTTCCCGGTAACAGCCTCCCGGGCCATTAGTGGTCATTCTATGGGCGGTCATGGCGCACTGATGATCGCGCTACGCAATCCAGATCGTTACCACAGCATATCAGCCTTTTCACCGATTGTTGCCCCCTCTCAGGTTCCTTGGGGAGAAAAAGCTTTTCGCGCTTATCTGGGCGAAGTTCGTGACACATGGAAAGCCTATGATGCAATCGAGCTGCTGAGCAATAGCGCCAAGCCATTGCATATGTTAATTGATATCGGTACTGATGACCCGTTTCTTCAAGAACAGCTACGCCCTGAGCTGCTGAAAAATGTGTGCGAAAGCACTGGGCATCCCTACACACTGAACCTGCGCACCGGCTATGATCATAGCTACTATTTTGTCGCTAGTTTTATTGGCGAGCATATCGCCTATCATGCCAAGGCATTAAAGGGAACTTGTTCAGATAACCAATAAATCACATACGAATCCCTTAATATTTTTATGATTAAGGGGTTGCCAAACCAATACACTGGTGGTTATTCAGTCAACTTAATTAGAACATAACGACATTTACCGTCTATTTTCACCATAACCAGACGGACAATTAAGAGAATAGTCCATCTGAAACAATTCACATTAATCAAGACTTCGCCAACGATACAGAACAAAGCTTCGAGATGCAGACAAGTACAT